>NZ_BCVS01000116.1:0-7045 GCF_001591865.1 Lacticaseibacillus pantheris DSM 15945 = JCM 12539 = NBRC 106106 | reverse complement strand
ACGCCACCCATTAGTAGTAGCTACCATTCCAATCCCACACGTCTGCACTCACCGCATGACCGAAGCGGCCGCACGCTACCGTAATAAATACGTTTACAGGAATGGCGCCTCCGTCCCAAAGCCCATCCGTAGATTGCCTATATGGAGTGTTCTTTGGTACCGGGATTCTGTTTCCCGCACTCATATGTATTCAGCTAAACTATTTATCACTAGGAGTTTCGCTGTTCCAGTTAGTAAGCGGTATGTTGTTGCGTGAGTGTATTCCGTCACATGAGTTTAAGCTGGTAGCTGTCTCTTCAACGTAACGGTGAACATCCACCACGCCAGTACGACCAGCCACTAGCAGCAATCACCGTGGAGCGTTCCACAAAGTCGCAGTACCCCACGGCACCCGCACCGGACATAACCGCCACTTGACAATGGTGCAATTATTTTCAAAATGATAACGCTATCGCAAACTAGTGTATTTAAGCTATAATTAATTGATACAGAAATTTTCGTGACGTCGGCCGTGGTCAGTGTGACCCCGAGACGTTACCGAAGGGGGATAGCAGCGATGACGGTTAAAATGATTGCGGTCGACATTAACGATACGCTCCTTAACTCGCAGGGACAGATGACGGACACCACCGCGATTACCCTCCAGCAGGCCACTAATCGTGGGGTGAAAGTGGTGCTCACCACTAGCCGCCCCCTCTTTGGGATTAGCGAATACTTAGGTGAATTAAACCTGCGCGGTGACACGCAGTACGCAATTACCTACAACGGGGCGTTACTGCAGACACTGACGGGGCGGGTATTGAAGGGCCATACCATGCGTCGGGATGATATCGAAACGGTGGCGAAATTTGGGGCGGAACACGACGTCCACTTCCACTTTTTGGATGAGCAGGGGCATAACTACGTGACGGACAGTTACATTAACCCGTACACCGTGCGGCAGGCGGCGGCCGATCACGCCGGTATTCACCACGTGTCTTTGGATAGCATTCGACCGGACTTCCACGCGGCCAAAATTGTGCTGGCGGGCAGCCCCGCAACGATTAGTCGGGTCCAGATGGACTGCATCAACCAGCTGGGGTCACGGTACTACATCGTGCGGCCCCGACCATACTTTATTGAAATCATGAGCCAAACGGCTAATAAGGGGACGGCCTTGGCTGACTTGAGTGCCTACCTGAACATCGCAATGGATGAGGTGATGGCCATTGGGGACGAGCTGAACGACCTGCCGATGCTAGCGAGTGCAGGTATCCCCGTTGCTATGGGTAATGCGCGCCGTGCCCTGAAGAAGAACGCCACCTTTGTGACTAGCGATAACGACCATAACGGTGTGGCGCGAGCCGTGCGTAAATACGTGCTGGGTGTATAATGCGCTCAACGGTAGTTTATTTGGAACAGTACGGGGGTGCCAGATGCGCAATGTGCGGGCAGGGTTGATTAAAACCGTCATTATTTTCATACTGCTGGCGCTGATCTACTGGTGCCATTGGGGCCAAGTAGTGAACGGCGCGTTGATTGCCTTGGCCGTGGTGATTGTTTGGGTGCCCAATCGGTGGCTGGGTGGCCAGTGAAATAGCAAAGTGGCCTGGTCACAATTAGCGGCTGCGGAAAAACGGCGAACATCGGTGCCGGCCGGCTTCTGACCGATTGGAGTTATGGTGAGAAGCCCGCCTACAAACGTGGACCCCAATGCGGTTCCCTGTGCCTAACGTAATAATGCCGATATTCCCGCACTTAGGAATATCGGCATTATTACGTTAGGCACAGGGAGCTAACCGCATCGGGGTCCACTCTCACTATTTATATCGTTTAATTAATGCTAGTCCTTGTTACGAATGACGTCACGCAATTCGTTGATGAATTCGATTGGGTGGCGGGTCGCACGGGATACGTACTTGATGTTCAGTAGGTCATGTGTGGACAGGTTGTGGGAAATGGAATTCTTCCCGTAGGTCCCAGTCCCCAGCGTAAGGGATGGGGTAAGGCCGTTGAACAGGCCACCAATCCCACCGAGAGAACCTGGCGTGTTAATTAGAATCCGGCAAGATGGCATCTGGTCGCCAAAGCGGCGGATGACGTCCTCGTCAGTGGTGTGGAGTACGGCCGTGTGGCCCAGACCGCCGTAGTTGAGGATCCCCAAGCAGAGCTGGAAAGCCGCCTCCTGGGTGTTAGCCACGTACATTGACAGTACGGGTGACAGCTTTTCGCCAGACAGCGGGTAGTTTACGCCAATGCCGTCCAGCTTGCCAATCAAGAGTTGCGTTCCGGCGGGCACCTTGATGCCAGCCATGGCCGCAATCTTCTCGGCTGACTGACCAGCTACCGGGCCGCGCACGGTGTGTCGCTGTGGGTCAATGACGGCGTCGGCGAGTTTGTCGACCTCGTTATCGGGTACAAAGTAGGCGTGCTGCTTCTCGAACTCGGCTTTGACTTCATCCAGAATGTCGCGGTCGACCACCAGGCTGTTCTCGCTGGCACAAATCATCCCGTTGTCGAACGTTTTGCTCATCATGATGTCGGCCACCGCTGCCTTTACGTCGGCAGTGTGCTCAATGTAAGCGGGGGCGTTACCTGGGCCGACCCCGAGTGCTGGCTTACCGGTGGAATATGCGGCTTTGACCATGCCCGGGCCACCAGTGGCGAGCACGATGGCCACACCGGGGTGGTTCATCAACGCGTTGGACGCGGCGATGCTTGGTTCAGCAATCCAGCCGACCAGTCCCTTAGGCGCACCGGCAGCTTCGGCCGCGTTCGCCATGAGTCGAGCAGTCGCAATCCCACATTCCAAAGCCTGTGGGTGCAAACTGAAGATGATGGCGTTGCGCGTCTTGAGGGCCAACAAAATTTTGAAAATAACGGTTGAGGTCGGGTTAGTCACCGGCGTAACCCCAGCGATGACGCCCAGCGGTTCTGCCACTTCGGTGACCTTCTTGCCGGGGTCGTCGGCGATGACACCAACGGTCTTGTCGTCCTTGATGGCCTTCCAGATGTACTGTGAAGCGTAAATATTCTTGATGGCTTTGTCTTCGGACTTGCCCCGGCCAGTTTCGCGGAACGCTAACTCACCGAGTTCCTTGGCGTGGGCCGCCGCGGTTTGAACCATTGCCTCACAGATTGAATCAACCTGCTCCTGACTAAAATGTTGGTACTCGTTAAATGCGGCCTGGGCAGTTGCCACGAGGTCGTTGATGCTTGCTTCTACGTCGGATGTTTCCTGTTGTTCCATAGTTGCTTGCGCCATATCCATCTTCCTTTGCATGCGAATGAGTTTAAACACCTAATCTAATTACCATAATAGTCCTGCAAACGGTCCTTGTAAATGATGTGAGTAAACTTCACAATTGCACTAGTGGCGGGACAAAAACCGCCCACCACCGGCAATTATTCTTCTCATGTTTGATTCAGAAAACCGTTTACATTACGGACTGCTTTTTGCAAAATCAGCGGCTGGTGAATGTGCGCATTGGCCGGCCTAGTGTTAGTTGGTGCTGGCGTTATTAATCACATCAATGAGGTGTGCATGGTAGAATAACGTTACGAACGAATTTTAGGGGGTAGCAAAGATGGTGGTTGTAATATCAGATGTAGTGGCGGCCGAAGTAGTAAGCGCGGCGGGTACTCCAGCGTTACGGGTGTCCGTAGTGCTGAATGATGGTACTACTGGTAACGCAACGGTGGCGACACCGGGGCGCCATGCTGGTGGCCCGGGAGTGGGCTTACTCGATGGTGGCGACCGGCTACACGGTTTAGGCGTACTCAAAGCCGTCAACCATGTGAACACGACTTTGCACGACGAACTGCGCGGACAATCGCCGTTTAACCAACAGTTGCGCGACGTAGCGATTGCGGACGCGGATGGCACGGATGACTGGCATCGACTCGGCGTGAACGCCACGTTTGCTACGTCGCTCGCCGTTGCACGCGCCGCCGCTAACTTTGAAGGCGTGCCGCTGTACCGTTACCTCGGTGGGGTTGTGGCGACTGCACCACGGCCGGCCGTACCGCTCGCACGTGACGGCGCCGACTTTGATGCGCTGTATAGCGTGGCGGCAGATGACGGGCGTATGGACGTGGCCGTGGAGAAAGTTATGAACGACCAGCTATCCGCGCCAGACGGTGGGCCTAACGCGCACCTGGAGGATTTGGTTGCCACCGTTCGGGCTCGCCGCACCGATGTTGGGTTAGCCGTTACCGGCGCGACGGCGGTACCCGCGGGGGTGCAAACCATCGCCCAGGTTGCCGCTCCACTGGCGACGTACGGGACGGTTACCGCCGCGCTCGTGGCGCTACGTGATGGGCAGTCACTGTTGCAACACGCCGCGGCCGATGTCGATCCGTACGCGGCGGACTTGGCGGCGGCAGTGCGCTGCCCAACGCTGATTGTGCCGTCACGGGGTGGGAGCCAGGCACACATTGTTAATCGCCTACTGACGATTGGCCGTGAGATGGACGCTGACGTGTAGAAGAATAATGGTGCAAAAAAGGACTAGCGGTGCACTCGCCCACGGAGGGTGCACCGCTAGTCCTTTTGGCGTCGCGGCCTTAGCTGATGGCGTTATTAACGTACTTCTTCAATTCGGCACCGGACTTGCCGTCGCTGAGGCCCACAATCAGCTTGATGCGCGCCTTTTGGCCGTTCAGTCCCTGGCAAAAAATGATGCCCATCTTTTCGAGCTCCACGCCGCCGCCTTCGTAATCGTAAAAGCCCTCAGCAACGCCGTTGAAACAGCGAGAAACCAGGACGATCGGCACGCCGCGGTCAATCAGGCGTTGTAGGCCGGGCAAAGTTGCTGGTGGGAGGTTGCCCGCACCGAGTGCTTCGATGACCAGGCCGTTGGTGTTGTCCGGCAATGCGTCAAACAGGTCGGAGTCCATCCCCGCGTACGCCTTCAACAAGAAAACGTTTGGCACCACGGCGTCGATGAGGCAGGATTCCTGGTTAATCAACTCCTGGAAGAAACGGGCGCCGTCTTTGGTGACCAGACCGATGGGCCCAAAGGTGGGGGTACGGAACGTAGCGACGTTCGTGGTGTGGGTTTTGGTCACAAAGCGGGCGGTGTGAATTTCGTCGTTCATCACCACCAGGCAGCCTTTGTTCCTCGATTCGGGGCTGGCCGCGGTTCGGATGGCCGTGATGAAGTTGTACAGGCCGTCACTACCGATCTCGTTGCTAGAGCGCATGGCCCCAGTCACGACGACGGGAACCGTGCTGTCCAGGGTGAGGTCGAGGAAGTAGGCGGTTTCCTCCAAAGTGTCGGTGCCGTGGGTCACCACCACGCCGTCAATGCCATCCGCTTCCGCGCGGCGGATCCGTTGGGCCAATTCCAGCATGCGTGCGGGTGTCATGTGCGGGGATGGCAGGTTGAAAATTTCCTCCGCCGTGACGTTGACGTCGGTGCCGAGCTGGTCGGTCTGGCCCATGAGCGGATTTTCCGCGCTGGGCGCCACGTCGCCAGCGGCGTTGGCGGTCATCGAGATGGTGCCGCCCGTGTGTAGTACGAGGATGTCAGTCATTTTTTTGTGCTCCTTTGTTAGCGAAAATATGTCCGTCTGTTAGTGTATGCCGAAACTCGGGTAAGATAAACCGTTAGTTGGGTGGATAACGGGTTATCTTGCTGGTTTTAGTGGCCGGAGTGCTGCAACTTTGTGGACGACTCCACGGCCACCGGCCACTCGGTCTACACCACCAGGCCAGCACGGATAACGCAGCAGATTGTCCGTTGCTTTGCCGTACACTATCCAGGCGGACTAGCATACCAATTGTTAAATTTGGTTAGTGCGGGTTAACGCCATTCCGTCCATGTCATAATAGATGAAACAACCAGAGACGAGGGCAACCAATTGAAGCAAGTCAAGATAATTATGGCGGCGGCCGTGGTGGTACTAGTAATGGCGCTGGGCGTGTGGGGCTTTACCAGCCTGAGCCGCCAAACGCAGCGGGCGACCGAACAGCGGCAAGCACGTACCGTTACTTCGAAACAGATACTGAACGCAAAGCAGACGTTCTGGGATAGTCAGGCAAATGTGACGGCCCAGTCCAGCAGTAAGGGGGTGCTGTCCCACTACAAGTACGCCAAATCCGAGTCCGTTGTCGCGACTCCGTGGATCTTCCATAAGGGTCAGCTGGGTGGGTACACGCGGATCGGGTATACCGAGTTAAAAGCCCGGTTACGGCAACTCAGTTCGGGCAGTACCACCAAGACCCACTTTGCGACCATCAAGCAGTTGAACCGCGCGCTTGCGCAGGCCAAGGCCGGTCTGACCATCAAAAAGTATAGTGAGCTACTATATTATCGGAACGGCACGGTGAGTGTCCAAAGTACGGGTTTTATCGCGCGGGGCAACCACCTGTACGCGCTGTCGATGACGTACGGTTCCAGTAGCGATGAGCTGGGCGATGTTGATGTGGCGCAGATTTATACCCGCAAGGAATATCAGGCTCCCCGCAGGCATCTGAGTCAGGCGCAGATTGCTGGCTATTGGTCGGCTAGCAATTATGATGCGGTGCAGGTCCAGGACGGTCAGCTGTTCAGCGTCAATTCGACCAGTAGTATGACTAGTGCCAGCCGTTTTAACGTTCAGGATCTAGCCGAGATTTCCACGCAGAAGTTGTACGCAAGCAATTATGCGACGCGGGTGGCCGAAGCAATGACGGTGGGATACACCATACCGCAGGCGACCTCACTGGTGGCGAACGATATTGAGTACACATACTTGTTCCTGTCCGCTAACAAAATGGTGCGGATTAAGGGTAATGCGGTCACCACGTTCACTAAGTCGCAAACCAGTGGGACTGCTGCAAAGATGCCCCCCGCGATTAAGGCGGTCTTTGCCGCGGCCGACAAGCAGAAACAGGGTGAATACGCCGATTCAGTGTCGTCGTTGAGTGACGGTACGTACGAGGTAGTCTTTGTCCACACGCTCGATACCTTTACGGAAACTAACTACATGGACCAGCGGGATTACCAGCAGGCGACCATCCACGATGGCCAGGTCACGTTCAAAGAAATGTAGCTACTATTGGCTGGTCGTACTGGCGTGG
>NZ_BCVS01000115.1:0-7108 GCF_001591865.1 Lacticaseibacillus pantheris DSM 15945 = JCM 12539 = NBRC 106106 | reverse complement strand
CAGCACGCCACAGCACCCGTACCGGCCAGAACCGCCACTAGGGGGACACTCCGTAACGATGTAGTGAGGTCCATTAGTACGGTTATATAAAGCGTAATTTTTCCTCACTAGATTATAATGTTTGTGTCTCAACGTTACCGTCCTTGATTTACCGCGAACAAGGCTGTCGTGGTCTTGCACCCATTTTTTGCAATGCGGTGGTGACCATTAAGAATTTAAATATTTGTCCATCCGTGAGTTGTAGTGGGGATTCACATGGATGGTTGCCGCCAGTAGCCGGATGGTGGCGTTACCATAAAATTATTCACCTACCACACTATATAGTGTGTGGTGCACGCACATATCACCAACATCTGGTAGATTCAAGACTTTAATTTCAAAAACTTTCGCCGCATAATGGTCAACAGTTGTTCTAACAACGAGATATTTATATAGTGAAGGGGATTTGTGCAATGGATTCATCAGAAAATTATTTCCAGTGGCTCTTTAACCAACTAAAGGGGTGGCCACAACAGAATTACTACCTGTTCTGGTTTGCTTTGGGTTGTCAGATTATGACGCTAGTTAACGCCAAGATCACCGGCCTGACCGTTATTACCTTCTTTGGTACCATGATCGGGGTGCTGTGCGTCCTGGCCATTAACGCCACGAAGGCCGTTAATGGTTGGTTGGGTCTCGTCAGCGCCGCCTGCTTTATTATTGTCGGTTTCTCCGCTAAGAACTACCTGTCCATCTTTGAACAGATTGCTTACGTGGTGACCCTGGACCTGCCCGTGCTGATCAGCGTTCGGAGCTGGAACAACGACACTAAGAACCACCTGCGTAAGTTTGGCGCCAAGGAATGGGTTACTTCCATTGCGTTCACGCTGATTGTTTGGGCAGTCAGTGCCTACCTGATTGGCAACCTGACCAACGACCCACGTCCTATCTACGACGGGATGGCATTCTCCATTTCCCTGACTGGTGGGATTGTCTGCTTCCTGCGTTACAGTAACCAGTACTTCTGGTGGCTGTTTAGTGGTGTGGCTCAACTCGTTTTGTGGGGCATCACCTTTGCCCAGGGCGACGCCAGCCTGGCAATGGCCATCAACTCCAGTATTTACGTTGTGAACGACATCTTGGCGTTCACGGTTAGCCCGTGGTTCAACGCTGGTCGTAAGCGCATGGGTCTGGAAACACTCAAGTAGCAATTAATTATTCTGTAATTGGCACTACCAATTTACGTCAAAACTGGTAAAGTGAATAAGGTACATTTGAGGCGAGCAGCTTGCTCGCTTTTGGTGGTTAAGAAAGAAAAAGGCGAGGGCTAGATCATGATTTATATTCTTGGTAGTATCGGCGCGGGCAAGACGTCGCTAACAAAGCTGCTGTCCGCTGATTTGGGCACACCAGCGTATTACGAGGACGTCGAAGGCAACGGGATGATTGCCAAGATGTTGCAGAAATTCTACGAGGCCGGCGAGGACAGTCGTAAGACGACGGGGACCATCCTGCAGATTGCGTTCCTGACTTTCCGTTATCAGCAGTTGAAGAAGGCCGTCATGCAGGAAAACGCCGTTCTGGATTCTTCCTTGGAATCTGACTTTGTTATGGCTTCGCAGCTGCACCAAAATGGTGAAATTGATGACGTGGACTTCAACATTTACGTGACGCTGTCACAGGAAATGCAGGCTAACGTCAATGGTAGCCCATGGAATGGTTTGCCTGACCTCGCCGTCTACCTGCAAATTGATCCTGACCACGAAATTGATGAAATTCAACACCGTGGTCGCGAGATGGAAGATATTCGTGACAAGCCGGAACTCGTGTCCTACTACAACCGGGTTAACCAGGCTTACCGTGAATGGTCAAAGGGCTACACCCGTTCGACCCTGTTAACCGTTAACCGGGACAAGTACGACTTTGTGAACCACCCCGAAGACCGTAACGCGGTGCTCGACCAGATTGAGCAAAAGTTGGTGGACCTCGGCAAGCTGTCACCACAGCGCTTCGCCGAGATTAAGCAGCAGCGGGCCGTAACTGAATAATAACGTATTATTTTGAGGGTGCCCTGACGTCAGTCGGCCAATATGGTTGGTGGCGGTAGGGGTGCTCTTTTTACGTGCGTACGGTTATTCTGGTTACACCGACCGTTTTTTAACCGTAGGGGCGTGACTAAGCTTTGAGCCATTCGCTATAATGTGATGAGCAGTACGTTGCGTGGTGCTGAGCCACGTTTGGGGGAGCGTGATCTGATGGTAGCAATAACCGGCTTTGCGTGGGTCGTAATGACCTTATTTAGTGTGGCATTTATCGCTCTGTTGCAGCAGTTAATGCACTGGGTGGACTGGGATGTGGAGGACACCGTCACGTGGCCGTGGCGCCACGAACTGGCTTACACGGCCTTTTTTGCCCTGTCTAGCACCGTTATTTTAAGCCTGGTTAATATTCTTAGCGAGCCGCTGGTAGGCCTCACCATGACTAACTGCGTCTTACTGATCTTGAGTACATACAATAACGTCATTCTCACGCTACGTAATAAAGTAGTAGCCACTGCCTGGACGTTAGCACTCGTGAGTATTTATTTCCCCGGATTTAGTTGGCCACTGGTCGTGCTGTTTACGGGCTACGTTTTCTTATTGTGGGCCGAGCAAAGGTGGTTTTTACCGTTTGACGCTCACCCAACAGTCACCGTGTTGGTGCAGTTCTACCTTGGCGTAGGGTACTGGCTACTGGCGGATAACGTTGGGATGGATACGCGTACGTTGCCGGTGATGCTGATCAGCTTTGCCATGAGTGCGGTCACCTGCTACGTGTTTACGGTGCTCTTGCATAACGACCACGTGCGGTCGCTTGATAGCGCCAAGAACGCCCGTACGGATGGATTGACGGGTGCCCGCAACTGGATGAGTTTTCGTGATGATACCGGTACGTGGTTTGATGGCGGGACGTCATTTCTCGTCATCGCGTTCGATATCGACCACTTCAAACGGATTAATGATACGTACGGTCACCTGGTGGGCAACCACGTACTAACGGGGTTCTGTGGCAGTCTGCAGGCTACGCTGAGTGCAGTGGAACCGGCCGCGCGTTTATACCGCACTGGTGGTGAGGAATTCATGGTGGTGGTACCAGACATGGACGCAACTGCCGGTCGGCAATTGGCGAAACGTTGTCAGAAAACGATTCGGGAATTACAAGTTTTGGATGATGACGGTCAGCCAGTACACGTGACGGCATCCATTGGGATTAGTGCGACAACGGCCGCTGATGAACGTGCCAACGCGGTATACCGCCGGGCAGACAGCCTGCTGTATCGCGCCAAGCAAGGCGGGCGGAACCGGATTGTGGGTGACGATTAGAGCAAAGTTGTGGCTGTTGCCGTGCTACAATTATTCACGAGGAACTAAAACGAGCCGGAAAACGGCCGCTGGGGGTGACAACTATGGACGTACAATTGCAACCAATGAACGCACATGAATACCAACAGTGGTTGGACACGAGTGTGCAGGAATATATTGCGGAGAAAGTGCATGCGGGTACCTGGACCGCCGAGGAGGCACCCGCCTTGGCACAAGCCAGTTACGCGGAGTTGTTGCCACAAGGCTTGGCGACTCCCAGCGAGTTGTTGTGGACCGTCACGGACGCAGGCCAACCCGTTGGTTCGTTGTGGGTACATTGGGATCAGGATAAGCGTACCTTCTTCGTCTACGACATCGTGATTGATGCGGCGATGAGGAATCAAGGCTACGGCCAGGCGACGCTGACGGCGTTGGACGCCGAGGCGCGGCAGCGGCGTGTGCGCAGCATTGGTCTGCACGTCTTTGGTGATAACCAACGGGCCCAGCATGTGTATGCCAAGATGGGTTTCGTGGTCACGGATATCAACATGTCCAAAGTGGTGGGGGATGCCGATGATTAGAGAGGTTGCTGTTGAGAACATGACGCTAATCGCGGCCGCCATTCAAGCGGGTGCCGGGCGGATTGAGCTGAACGATAATTTAGCGGTTGGTGGAACCACCGTCTCCGCCGGCGTCATGCACGCAGCCGTTGCGGTGGCCCATGAACACGGGGTGCCGGTGGTAGCAATGATTCGGCCCCGCGGTGGCGACTTTGTGTACACTGAGGCTGAGATTGCGGTGATGGTTGCGGATTTGGCCGTCGCACGGGACGCCGGCGTTGACGCCGTGACTTTTGGGGCGTTAACACGTGATGGGTTCTTAGCAACGACGGTCATGGAGCGGTTGATGGCCGCGGCCGGTAACCTACCCGTGGTGATGCACATGGCGTTTGATGCGATCCCAGCTCACGCTCAGGCGGCCGCGATTGACTGGCTCGTGGCACATAACGTGGTGCGTATACTAACGCACGGCGGACCGCTGACGACGCCCATCACGGCGACTTTGCCCCACCTCCAGGAAATTGTGGGGTGGGCGCACGGACGGATTGGCATTCTGCCAGGCGGCGGGGTGACGATGGATAACGTCGCGATGGTGACCAGTACGTTGGACGTTAGCGAGGCGCATGGCACCAAGATTGTCGGACAGCTAACTACGGGGGTGTAGATTGCGGAAAATTGAAGCAAAGGCGCAGATGGTGTCCGAGCAGGGGGAACTCTTTGCGTGCCCAGTCTGTCATGAGCCGCTGGAGGTCACCGGTACCAGCTTGGTTTGCCCGGAGCACCACCAGTTTGATTTGGCCAAGAAGGGGACCGTTAATTTTCTGAACGCTCCCGTGGCTACGGAGTACGGTACGGCCATGCTTGCCGCGCGGCGACGGGTGCTGTCGGCGGGTTTTTTCGACCAATTTTTGGCGGAGATCGCGACCGAACTAACGCCAAATGATCGCTTCCTGGATATTGGTTGCGGTGAGGGCACGCCGACCGCCAAGCTAGCGGCGACGGGGGCCACGGGCATCGGCTTTGATATTTCGTCCCCGGCCATCAATTTAGCGGGGGCGCTGGACACACCGGCGTTTTACTGCGTGGCGGATTTAGCACGGCTACCGTTCCTCGATGACACCTTTTCGGCGGTGGTGGACCTATTTTCTCCCGGTGCGTACGCGGAGTTTAACCGCGTTTTGCGTCCGGGTGGGCGGATTCTCAAAATTATCCCCGATGCCGATTACCTGCACGAACTCCGTCAGGGGCTATATGCGGGCACACCCAAAGGTACATACAGTAACGCCCGCGTCATGGACCGCTTCATGGCGGTCTATCCTCACGCAACCGTGACACCAATTGCGTACGACTTTGCGGTGACACCAGAACTGTTTGCCGACGTGGTTGCAATGACCCCGCTGACCTGGCAGGCGCCAGTTGCGGCCAAAGCCGCGTTATTGGCCGCACCACCGGCCAGCGTGCACGTAGCGGTTGATTTGTTGCGGGTACAGGTGGATTAACAGTCAGTAGTTACTAGTAATAGAGATCAACGGCGCTCAGTGGGCATCCGGAATTGCGGATGGTTGCTGAGCGTCGTTTTGGTACAGTTAACGTGCAATCGTTGGATAGTTGCAACGGCACTTATTAATTGTTAGTATTACGGCAGCATATAGAGGGTGGTGGACGTTTTGGAGACGCAAATTGCACGGCATGAACGGACGGTTTTCGGGGCCATTTTGACGTTGGCAGCCGGTGGACTTGATGCGTACTCGTACCTGGTGCACGGCGAAGTGTTCGCCGGCCTGCAAACGGGTAACTTGATTCTCTTTGGGGTGCACCTCGGCCAGGGCGACCTGGTGGGCAGTGGCCGTTATTTGGTATCGTTATTGGCTTTCTTTGTCGGTACGATTATCGTGCGGGTATTGCAACGACACCGCTGGTTAGGCCAACATGATCCGCAAAGGCGCCAGGCAATCCTGTTGTACGTTGCGGTCGTGTTGGTGCTGGCGGTGGTATTCAGTCAGTGGGGTGTCGCGGTGCTGGGCACAGCGCTACTATCGGTGGCCGCCGCCGCTGTATTGCAGGAGTTCCGTCGTCTGAACGGTGGGCCGTTCACGCCACTCATGATGACCGGCAACCTACGCACACTCGCCGAAACCAGTTTTGATGCGCTGTGGTTGCACGAGCAGAAGGCGTGGACAAAGTTGCGACAAACGGCCACGATCATGGTGACGTTTGCCGTGGGCGCAGGATTGGTGGCGTTGCTGCGGCGGTGGCTAGGAGCCGCGACTATCGTGGTACCAGTCATTGCGTTGTTAGGTGCATGGTGGTACCTGCGCCGGGAGGGTGATGCTAATTGAAATATAACCGTGAGCAGTTATTGGGTACCCTGACAACTTTGATTACCACGCCGGCAACCCGTGCCTGGGAACGGCAGTTGCTGGTGGGGGCCAAAGACGCGTTGACCAACGGTGGGCGTCCCGACGCGGTGGTCGCCAAACTAGAGGGCGAGTTGCGGCCGCTGGCGTTGCGCAACAACCTAACGCCGGATCTGACGGATTTCTATCGCCGCGTGACCGGGGACGAAGTGGGCGCGGCCCACTTTGATTTGGACCGGTATAACGCGGCCGACGCACCGTATGAGGACCGAGCAATCTTTGCTGGTGGCTGTTTTTGGTGCATGGTGGAACCGTTCGATACCCGGTCGGGAATTGAGGCGGTGGTATCGGGTTACACTGGTGGCACGGTGGAGCAGCCGACGTACGAGCAGGTGAGTGGTGGCTATACGGGGCACGTTGAGGCGGTCGAAATCATCTTTGACACACGCAAAATTACGTACGCCGAACTGGTAGATATTTATTGGCAGCTGATTGACCCCACCGACGACATGGGCCAGATGGGCGATCGTGGTGAGAATTACCGGCCGGTGATTTTTGTGCGGAACGACGCCCAACGTGCGGAGGCGGAAGCGTCGAAGCAGCGCGTGATTAATTCGGGGATGTACGCTGCACCGATTGTGGTGGGGGTTGAGGCCGCCACGACGTTTTGGCCGGCGGAAAACTTTCATCAGGACTTCTACAAGAAGAATGCGCGGCGGTACAAGCACATCGAGCGCGAACGCCAACAATTCCTCCGCTTCCAACATCTCCGCGGCCGCCTGCACCGGCTCTTCCGGAAGTAGGTTGCTACGGTGGTTGTTGACGGCAGCGTTGGTCGGACCGGCGAGCTGCGGCTTTCGTGGGGTGCTCC
>NZ_BCVS01000114.1:0-7154 GCF_001591865.1 Lacticaseibacillus pantheris DSM 15945 = JCM 12539 = NBRC 106106 | reverse complement strand
GTGGATTACCATGGAGCACCCCACGGAAGCCGTAGCTCACCAACCCGGCCAACGCTGTCGTGAACACCTACCGTAGCAATCACGGCGGAAGGCACGTAAGCCGCAACCCCCAACGCCGCCCGCAGGTTCCGAACCCCCACCCTCACCTTCACCCGATATAGTCAACCATGTGACTTTATTTTTTTTGTTAATTGCATTATCATAATAGCACTAGGGTGGTAACGGTTACATCATCCTGCTGAAATCTGTTGTTATTTATCAATTGGGGTGCCCACGCTCCTTTGCAGTGCACCTACGAGAGGGGTAAGTCATTATGACGTCAATTGAACGTGATGTGCAGTACGACGAGCGTCTAGATTTGCGTACCGACCTGTATCCAGCGACTACCACTGAGCAGCGGGGGACCGTCCTCCTAATTCACGGCGGCGGCTGGTTCCGGGGCGATAAGAGCAAAGAGACCAAGGCAGCCTCGATCTTCGCGGACGCTGGCTACCAAGTGGTGGTGCCCAACTTCCGCCTCGCACCGGATTACCTGTATCCCGCGCCGCTGGTGGACATGGATAGCTTGGTTACCTGGCTACGGCAAAGTGGCCGCATTGATGACCACGTGGCCGTTGTGGGCGCCTCCAGCGGTGGTAACATGTCCGTTGAGGTGGGCCTGAAGTATGGCTGGCCGGCCGTCTCCCTTTCCGGCATCATCAACATCGAGGAGTGGCTGGCTGCGCACCCCGACGTTGTGGGCACCCTGGCTCACCAGGCGCCCGCTGACGCTGACTCCACGGCTATTGATCAGGATGGGGCCGACGATGAATTCTACAAGGGCTTTGTCGAGCAATACTTTGGTGCTGCTAAGGAGTACCACCTCGGCACGCCGTACCACCACGTGACGGCCAAAGCTGGCCCCATGTATCTGGCTAACTCGCTAAATGAGTTCGTGCCGAATGACGGGGTGCTCCAACTAGAAGCTGCTTTGGTAGCCCAGCAGATTCCCGTCACCACACGCTTCTTGCCGGGAATGCGCCATGGCGAAGCGTACCTGGATGACGTGGAGAAAGACGTGCTGAACTTCATCGCTACCTGGATTTAACTTACGGCGCTAAAATACGACCCTGACTGCCCACGTAGGTGCGTCAGGGTCGTTGTTGTATTAAGGCACTTATTTGAGCCGGTTAACCATCCTGGCAGTGTATTCAGTCCGTTCGGGATGCCAGATCCGCTGGTTGAGGTCCAGCGTCGCCCACGATAATGTGTAAGGTTGGGCTACATGCTGGAATAATTATTCTCGGCGGGTTACGCTTATGGTCTAGGGACTTAGCACCTGGTGTACGTGATCACGGCGCTGAAAAAACTGACTAAAAATAACGTTAAGAGGTTAATGAATTGGTAGCTTATAAAACGGGTTTAATGCGGCCGGCAGATTTAAAGACGGTGATTGAAGGGTCCGGGCTCAACCGGCGGACGGATGATGAACACCGGCTGACGGGGATGATTGAAAACGCGGACGTGCTCATCAGCGCTTGGGATGGGCAGCGGCCCGTCGCCTTTGTCCGTGTGCTGACGGATTATGCCGATGTAATTTATATCGCTGACCTGGCGGTGGTGGCGGACTATGAGCGGCAGGGGATTGGACGGCACCTCATTGGCCTGGTGACCGAGGCCGTGGGTGCCGACAAGAACGTGGTTTTGGTCGCGTCACCATCCGCTGCAGATTATTACACGCACCTTGGTTTCACGCGTAACGATCGGGGCTATGTGCGGCCCGGGAAGGCCGAGTAACCGGGCTTTTAAGCCGCCGTACCTTTGCGTGGTTAAGTAATCCGTGGCACCAGTACGAATAAATTGATGAGGGAGTTGAACAAATATGCACGTTGCAATTATCGGCGCCGGCCCCCGCGGCCTGGTGGAGTTACAGCGATTAGTTGAATGGCAGCGCCAGACAAAGCGGTTTGAGCGCCTGCAGGTGACCGTGATTGATCCGTACGGAGTTGGCGGCCGCGTTTGGCAAATAGACCAACCGCACGCGCTGCTGATGAACACCAACCCCAATAACGTAACGTTGTTTGCCGACCATACGGACCAGATTACCGGTCCCATTGTGACGGGTCCGGACTTGTACGATTGGACGCAGCGTGATGCCCGCGACTTTATCGTCGAGCACGCGCCCGCGCAGAGTGCGGCGTTATTGGCTGAAATCGCCGAGATTCGGCCGAACGGCTTTGCTTCTCGCAGTCTCTACGGCGCATACGCCGCGTGGTTCTACGCGTACGTGCTGAAGTCGTTGCCCGACAGCGTTACGGTGCGTCTCGTTCAGGAAGAGGTGCGCGCGGTTACGCCCCAGGACGGACAGTACGTAGTGGCGACGGCCGGGCCGACGCTGCTGGCTGACAAAGTGGTGATGTCACTCGGCCACACCGAGGACGAGTTGTCACCCGAACAGCACGAACTGGCGCGGTTTGCCCAGGAGTACGGCTTACATTACGTGACGCCGACGCACCCGCAGGAATATGACTTTACGGCCATCAAGGCACATGCGACCGTTATTTTGCGCGGCCTTGGCCTCAATTTCTTTGACGCCGTCACGTTACTCACGCAGGGACGTGGTGGGCGGTACTTCCGCGGCGATGACGGGTTGCTACAGTATCAGCCATCAGGACGCGAACCGCAAATCGTGGCGGGCTCCCGCCGCGGCTTTCCGTTACGGGCCAAGGGTGTGTACACGACTGCGGAGAGTGACTTTGTCGGTCAGTTTGTGAACATGGACTGGATCAACAGTTTTACGGAGCCAGGTTCGTTGAGCGGCAAGGAGCTGTTACAGCGCGTTCAACGAGAAATAGAGTACGCGTACTACCAGGTGCTACTACCAGAACGGTATCCTGATGCCGATGCGGCCGCGCTCCTGGCTAACTTTGCGGAAACTGGTCGGTCAGATCACCTAATTGAGGTGGCGAACGTCCGGCCGGAGGACCAGTTCAACTTTGACGAACAACTGAATCCGGAAAAGAAGTACCCGTACAGTGATCAGCGGGACGTCATGCTTGCCTACCTCACGGATGACGTGCGGACGGCGCAGCGCGGCACCAAAGAGGGACCAACGGCCGCTGCGTTGGAAGTGCTCCGGGATATTCGGAACGATATCCGTGCCATTGTTGAGCGGCGGCTACTCAGCGGTGACGATTATTACCACTACATTTTGAGTACGTTCAAACGGGCCGACGGGTACTTGGCGGTCGGACCGCCGGACACCCGTATTGAGGAGTTACGCGCGCTAGTCCAGGCGGGCGTTGTCACTATTTTGGGCCCCGAGATGGCGGTCAGTTTCGACACGCAAGCCGGACGGTTCAAAACGTGGTCCAAAACCTACCCGCAAACACAGTACTTTGCGGATTGCCTAGTTGAGGCGCGGCTCCCCGCCATTAACGCGGAAACCACGATCAATCCGCTCATCCGCTCCCTCTTTGACCAGCAGTTGGCGCATCCCCAAGCAATCGACGTTGAGGGTGACGCCAAAAAGACGGGGGCCGTAGCGATTGATCCGGTCCGCTCGCAATTACGTCCCGGGACGGTGGCGAGTCAGGGCATCTTCTTCTGGGGCGTACCCACGGAGAGAGAGAACTGGTTTACGACGACCAGCCCCCACCCGGATTTACCGGACACCGTCATTAAGGGCGCTGACCGGATTACGGCGCAGATATTTGGGACGGTGGAGTAGGTTTTGTCGATTCCTCTCTTCAGTTATAGAGGGTGCAGCCGCGAGAAACTCACCCCCAAATTGAAATTTTTTGGAGGATTGTGACAGAAGCCTTTAGCACACGAACGATACATCGTGGTCGCGCGCCAAAAGGTAGCTTACTAATATACAAGACGGCGTCAGTGGAAATCCCGAACTTAGGATTTACACTGATGCCATCTTGTATATCGGGAGCTAACCGCCTTTTGGCACAGTCCTCAACACCACATGCAAATGGCGAACACTGTTACCCCGTGATGGGGCGAGCAGTGTTCGCCATTTGTGGTTAGGTTAGGGTTGTTGCGGCCGCTTTATGCCGGTGCTGGAGCTGGCTTAGGGTCTGGATGCTGGTCGTGTCCCTCATCCTTACTGTCTTTGCGTTCCTTATCGGACTTCTGCTGGGCAATTTCTTCCTTGGTCAGCATGTCCTTTACCGTCATCTCCACGCCCGTCACCGTCAGGCCCGTCATCTGCTTGACGTTCTTCGCGATGGCGGTGGTCAGTTTGTCAAAGATGGATGGGGCGTTTTCGCCATAGTGGAGCACGGCGTCGAGCGATACCGTGACCGTCTGGTTGTCGTCCATGTTTACGTCCACGCCCTTAGTAGGGTCGGTGACCTTGCGGAAGAAGCCGGTCATGTTAGCAACCATTCCGCCTTCAAGCGAGTACACGCCTGCAACTTCGCTGGCGGTAATGCCGACAATTTTGGCCACTACGGCATCGTCAAATTTCAGTTCCTGGTCTACTTTGGTTGTTGTATCTTTCATTGTATCCATAATTGGGTCATCCTTTCGTGTTAGCGGTTTTGCTGCTGCCATTCGCGTTTGGTGAGCACGTCCTTCACGTTCATGTTGAGGGCGACCACCTGGAGGCCGGTCATTTGTTTAATGCGCGCACTCACACGCTCGCAAAGTTGGTGAAAGAGGGCCTGCGCGTCGCGGTCAAATTCTAGCAGTACATCGACGTCAATCGCCACCTGCTGCTCGCCCACGTCTACTTTGATGCCCTTGCCCGTGTTGTCGCCCTTGGTGAAAGTGTCGGCGATGGTATCCATCACGTTGCCGTCCATCCCCAAGATACCGTCAACTTCGTGCGCACAGAGCGCCGTGATTTTAGTGATGACCTGGTCGTCAAACGTGAGGCGACTATTGGCCATCAAGTCGTTGGTTGTGGTTTCCATATGCATCGCTACCTTTCCTTGTCGAACAGGTTCTTACCGGCAGTTAACCATTGCGCAATTGCGGGCCAGTTGGGGACTAGGTAGCGGGCCACGAGTAGGCCCACAATGCCGCCAAGGAGGGCGAGTAAGAGTCCACCAAAGCCGAATTGTAACCAAACAATGATTGCGGCACAGCCGGTGAGGCCGCCAACTATTTCTTTGCTCATATTGCCTCCTCCGGGTTAAACCACCCGTACCGCGCCCTTCTGTTGCTGGCTGGCCGGCTCGAGGTGTACGTTGACCCGTTTCACGGGGACGCCGAGGCTGGCCGTGACCGCGTCTTTGGCCGTCTGCTCAATATCGGTGGCTAACGTGGTGAGACCGTCACGCTGAATGGATGTTGCGTTCACCTGCATGCGGGTCACCTGACGCCGGCGCATGGTCACGCTGACGTCCACTTGGCCCACGGGATGTTGGGCGACAATGGCTTTGGTCACCGTGTTTTCGACGGCGCGGCGGTCTAAAGTCAGTTCACCCGATGGCGTTTGTAATGCCAGCCGACTGGTGGTGGACCGCCGCAAAATTGCGACTAACAACATAATCACAAAGACCGCGGCGGTCACACCAGTTAGGGCCAAAAGCGTCGGCTGTAGCCACTGGGATTGGTCCTGGTAGTAAGTCATGGCTTCCGGGACGGGCCAGAGTAGTAATGCAAAGGCGGCCGCGTCGAGTAGACCCACAATTGCAACAATGCCAAGAAACAACTTTGTTAATGGGCGCATAGGTTCGTCCCCCTACGTACGGGAGCGACTGCGCATGCCACCGATAATTAGTGACACGATGAAGACCACGATAATCGCCCCGATAATGGCTGGAAAGATGGCCATGTCGGCAACGTGTGGTCCCCAGTCGCCCAGCAGGCGGGTACCCAGCCAGGCCCCGGCGAGCCCACCGATAATGTTACCGACCCAGCCCAACGGCATGTCCCGGCCCACTATCGCCTGACCAATAACGCCAATGATGGCTCCGACAATAAGCATCCAAATGAAACTAAGCATGTTAATCATCCTTTCGTGTGTTGGTCTGTGTCTCCCCTAATTCAAGCTTAACAAGGTGAATTATCGAAAAGCAACAGTAATCTTAATGTTGTGCATAAGTTATATTATGATAATTTGCATTTATCGACCGCAACAAAATCGAACGGTAGAATAACAGTGCGTTGATACCGGTAAAGCGCTATCATTGAGTTGTAGATAAGTGGCAAAAGGGGGCCCAAATTATGGCTGACATTTATTTGGCAATTGACGTGGGTGGTACGAATATTAAGTACGGGTTGATTGATCGTGCTGGCAACTTGATGGAAAAGCACACGACGCCGACGCCGCGCAAAAGTTTTGACGATTTTATCGAGACGGTGAACCAAATTATTGATCGGTACGCGTCGCGGTTAAAGGGTGTCGCCTTCAGCGTACCGGGAACCGTAGTGCACCCACAAGAACTGGTCATTGGCGGTGGAATGGTACCGTTTTTGGACCAAAAGGAATTGCCACAGTACGTGCACGTTCCGGATGGCGTGCCGCTGGCGGTTGAGAATGACGGTAAGTCGGCCGCACTAGCCGAAATGTGGCTGGGCAACTTACACGGGGTGGTCAACGGTGCGGCCATCGTGCTTGGTACCGCAATTGGTGGCGGGTTAATTATTAACCGGCATTTGTATACGGGCTCACACTTCCAGGCGGGTGAGTTTAGCTTTATGTCGGATAGTCATGACTTTAGCGAGCAAAGTCTGCTCGGATTTCACGCTGGCTCGGCGGTCGGCATGGTGGAACGGGTCTCAGCGGCTTTGGGCCTGCCAACGAGAAATGATGGGCGTGCGGTGTTCGAGCAGATTAACGGTGGCAACCCGGATGCGCTGCGTATTTTCCGGGACTTTTGTCGGGAAGTGGCGTTGCTGATTGTGAACGTGCAGTCGGTGGTTGATATGGAGCGGTTTGTCATCGGTGGTGGCATTTCGGCGCAACTGATTGTGATTACGGAAATTAACGCGGCGTACCAGCAGGCGCGACGCGAGATGCCGCTGCTGGACCGAACTTTGGTGCAACCGGAAATCTTAGCGGGCAAATTCCAAAATGACGCGAATATGTATGGGGCGTTGTACAATTTGCTGATGAAGGTTAACGGTGAAGATGAGGAAACCCAGTGGGGTGTGCACCGGTAGAGCATGATGGCCGATGGTCGGCGGTTCTGGCCGGTGGCGGTGCCGCGGGG
>NZ_BCVS01000113.1:0-7171 GCF_001591865.1 Lacticaseibacillus pantheris DSM 15945 = JCM 12539 = NBRC 106106 | reverse complement strand
CCCCACGTAAGCCGCAGCTCACTGGCCCGACCTACGCTGCCGGTCTCCCGGCTGACGTTGACACAACCACTGCCCGCCACTATAATGAACGGGTTAGGATATGCCACGGTGGTTTTGGCGCCCATACAGGAACGGTCGGTAACTGCGAAGACCTGGGCCCGGCGCCGTGGTGCTCCCTGATACGAGCTGAATACAACTAATGAAGTGGTTAACGACAACATCGTTGCAACCGAGGTGGTACCGCGCACACGCGTCCTCGGGTTTGTAAGGATGTTTTTTGTTGTCATTCGGCGAGTAGCGGGTCATATCAATACGGCACGTCAACTTTGAGGTTGGCGGGACAGGAGAGTATCAATGAAGCAACTAAGCAGTGCCCAAGTACGGCAAATGTTTCTGGATTTCTTTAAGAGCAAGGGTCACGATGTGGAACCCAGCGCCAGCTTAATTCCTAAGGATGACCCCACGCTACTGTGGATTAACTCTGGGGTTGCTACCCTGAAGAAGTATTTTGATGGGTCCGTGATTCCTGACAACCCACGGATTGTTAACGCGCAGAAGTCCATTCGGACCAACGATATTGAAAATGTCGGTAAGACGGCGCGCCACCACACGTTCTTTGAAATGCTGGGGAACTTTTCCGTCGGTGATTACTTCAAAAAGGAAGTGATTCCGTGGGCGTGGGAATTTCTGACCAGTGATGAGTGGTTGGGCCTCGACAAGGATAAACTCTACATTACGGTTTACCCTAAGGATACGGATGCGCTCGAACTATGGGAGCAGGCTGGCGTTCCGGCTGACCACATTTACAAAGTTGAGGACAACTTCTGGGACATCGGTGGCGGTCCCTGTGGCCCTGACTCTGAGGTCTTCTACGACCGTGGTCAGAGCTTCAATAACGTCGCCGAGGACGACCCCGAAAACTATCCTGGTGGCGAGAACGAGCGTTACCTAGAGATTTGGAACATCGTCTTTTCCCAGTTTAATCACCTGCCAGATGGTCGCATTGTGGACCAGCCGCACAAAAACATCGATACCGGGATGGGCCTCGAACGGGTTGTGTCCGTGGTGCAGAACGCCCCGACCAACTTTGAAACCGACCTCTTCCTGCCGCTCATCAAGCAGACCGAGGAGATGTCTGCCGGCAAGCATTACGGCGACAACGCCACTGACGACGTTGCGTTCAAAATTATTGCGGACCATGCGCGTGCCGTCACCTTTGCGATTGGCGATGGCGCCCTGCCTAGCAATGAGGGGCGTGGCTACGTCCTTCGCCGCCTAATTCGTCGCGCCGTAGTTAACGGCAAGCGTTTGGGAATCAACCATGACTTCCTGTACCTGCTGGTGCCAACGGTGGGTAAAATTATGAAGTCATACTACCCTGAAGTACTGCAAAACAAGGATTTCATTCAAAAGGTAATCCAGTCTGAGGAGGCGCGCTTCCGTCAGAGCCTGGATGCCGGAATTAACATGCTGGACGGCGTGATGGCCAAAGTTAAGGCTACCAACGGCCGGCAAATAAGTGGGGACGACGCGTTCCTACTCTTTGACACGTACGGATTCCCGGTCGAGATGACGGGCGAAATTGCGGCCGATAACGGGTTAACCGTGGACATGGATGGTTTCAAAACCAACATGGAGGCGCAACGTGACCGGGCCCGCAAGGCGCGGGGCAACGCCCAATCGATGGGCAGCCAGGACACCGTGTTGATGGATATTAAGACTGACTCCAAGTTCACCGGCTGGACCAGCGTCCACGAGGACAACGCGGTGTTAACCGACATTATTCAAAACGACCAGGCGGTGACCAAAGTGGACGCTGGGACCGCGCAGGTGGTCTTCGCGAAGACGCCGTTCTACGCCGAAATGGGGGGCCAGGTTGCCGACTGGGGGACCATCAGCGACGCGCAGGGTAACGAGGTGGCACGGGTCACCGACGTTCAGCACGCACCCAACGGGCAGAACCTGCACACCATCACGGTTGAGGGCGAATTGCGGCAGGGTGCCAGCTATACTTTGGCGGTCGACACCCAGCGGCGGCACAAAGTATCGCTCAACCACACGGCCACCCACTTGCTCGACCAGTCACTGCGCAACGTGCTGGGTGAGCACACCCACCAGGCTGGTTCACTAGTTGAGCCTGACTACTTGCGGTTTGACTTTACCAACTTTGGTGAAGTGACCCAGGACCAGTTACGTCAGGTCGAACGGATGGTCAATGAGCAAATTTGGCGGGCACTGCCAATCACCGCGAAGGAAATGCCGATTGAGGAGGCCAAGCAGCTCGGTGCCATCGCCGTCTTTGATAGCAAGTATGGCGACGTCGTGCGGGTGGTTTCGATTGGCGATTTCAACCAGGAATTCGACGGCGGGACCCACCCACAGAATACGGCCGAGCTGGGGTTGTTCAAGATTACTAGCGAGAGCGGTATTGGTGCCGGCACTCGGCGTGTTGAAGCGGTCACCTCGAAGGAAGCCTTTGAGTACCTGACGGCCCAGGCTGACCAACTGAACGCAGTTAATGGTCAGTTGAAGGTAACGCAGGGCGGCGATACCGTTGTGAAGGTGCAGTCCCTGCAACAAGAACTGAAGGACGCGCAGAAGCAGGTTGAGTCCCTGCAAAGTAAGTTGGCGAGCCAGGCTGCAGCCGGTATCTTTGACCGCGTTGATCAGGCCGGTGACTTTACCATCATTGCCCAGTCCGTGAAGGTTGCCGGAATGAAGGAACTCCGACAGTTAGGTGATCAATGGCAGGACAAGGCCAGCTCCGACGTGTTAGTATTGGCCACGGCGGTAGACGGTAAGGTTAACCTGCTGGCAGCCGCTAGCAAGGATGCGATTGCCAAGGGCGTTAAGGCCGGCGACCTCATCAAGGCCATTGCACCAATGGTCGGTGGTGGCGGTGGTGGTCGTCCCGACATGGCCCAGGCTGGTGGTAAGAAGCCAGAAGGCATTGACGGCGCGCTGAAGCAAGCGCATGAATGGCTAGCCGCAAAATAGCTTGCGTTATGCGGATGAAAACGCTAAAATTTTTCGCACAGAAGGTTTGTACTTTGGCGAGCCATCAAGTAAAATTGAGCTAGACGAAACGAATAGAGGTGTTGGGTATGAGTTCATTAGACGAAACGGTTCACTTCAACTTCCGGGACAACAACCCGAAGAACGTCGAGGATACTTTGAAGACGGTCTACGATGCGCTGGAAGCACAGGGTTACGACCCGATTAATCAGATTGTGGGCTACCTGCTTTCGGGGGACCCGGCCTATATTCCTCGCTATAACGACGCCCGGAACTTAATCCGGAAGCACGAACGCGACGAAATTATTGAGGAATTAGTGCGTCATTACCTCGGTAAGGAGAAATAATGCGACTACTCGGCTTGGACGTTGGTTCCAAAACGGTGGGAGTTGCGGTTTCTGACCCGCTAGGCTGGACGGCCCAGGGCCTGGAAATTATTCCGATTGATGAGGAACGCGGCAACCTCGGTATGGGCCGGCTGAAGCAGTTGGTAGCTGAATACCAACCAGACGGCTTTGTACTGGGACTACCTAAAAACATGAACAACACCGAAGGTCCGCGCGTGACGCAGACCAAGGCGTACGCTGAACGGCTTGTGAAGAAGTTCGGTTTGCCCGTTGATTTTATTGACGAGCGGCTCACTACGGTTTCGGCGTACCGGGTGTTGATCGACGAGGCGGACGTATCGCGTCGTGAACAAAAGCAAGTCATCGACAAGATGGCGGCACAATTTATTTTGCAGAACTATCTGGACGCACGGGGCAAGCTAACCCAACAGAGTTAGACGCACCGGGAATGGAGGCCACAATGGCAGAGAACAAAGACGACATCCGCCCAGGCGCGGACGACCAGCAGATTACGCTGATCGATGACAATGGCAACGAAGAATTGTACAACGTGCTGTTCACGTTCGATTCCGATGACTATGGGAAGAGCTACGTGCTACTGTACCCAGAAGGCATCGACGACGATGACGATGACGTCCAGATTGAGGCGTTTTCCTTCACGCCGGATGAGAACGGGGATGCCAGTGCCGGCGACCTGTTCCCCATCGAGGATGATGACGAGTGGAACATGGTTGAGGAAGTCCTGAACACTTTCTTGGCCGACGAGGACATGCAGTAGACTGCGTGACCACTGGGCCGGGGTGCAGACGCATCCCGGCCCTTTGCGTTGTGGTAAAATTAAGAGCGAAATGATACGCCTGCGGGCAATGACGGATGGGGAAAATATGTTAACACTGATAATTCTATTATTTATCGCGTACGGGGCCTATGCTGGTGCACGCAAAGGGGCGGTGCTCCAAGGCATCATGTTTGCCGGGTACGTAGTGGTATTCCTGCTGGCCAAATTATTGGCGGGTGTGTTTAAGTCGACCTTCGAGTTGTGGATACCATACCCATCAGCCACCATGTCGAGCCACTTTGCTTTTTTCAGCCAGTCACTGGGGCTCCGGCTCGATGACCCATTCTACCTGGCCTTTTCGTTCATGTTTGTTTTTGCGATTGGTTGGGTAATCGTGCGGGTTGTAAGTCTTCTTCTGCACGAACTGGAATATTACCCGTTGCCCGCCAAGCAGAACCACTGGATTGGCGGCATTATCGGTGGGCTGGGCGCGTACCTGTTCGTGGTCATGGTGCTTTACCTTGTGGCGATGATTCCCGTTAGTGGCCTCCAGACCGCCCTGGAACATTCGCTGCTGGCAAAAATCATGGTGCCACATACGCCCATTTTCTCGTGGCTACTCCACACTTGGTGGATTGGCTAGTTAACCATGCATACGTAAATTTAGAAAGGCTTTTTAAAAATGAAACACAAAATATTAGGTCAGCTGGAGTTTGACCGTATCCAGGAGGCCGTGCGCTCAGAGGCAGTCACTGCACTCGGGCAAAAGTTGGCCGGCCGGATGCGTCCAAGTAGCGATCCCGACAAGGTTCAGCAACGACTAGACGAGACCGCCGATGGGGCCACCATCTTGCGCTTACGCGGTGGTCTCCCGGTGGCGGCGGTGCCGGACATCACGACCTCGTTAAAGCGGGCCGAGATTGGTGGCGTGCTCGATGGTACGGAGTTTGCGGGTATTGTCCGTGTCCTCCGAACAGTTACGGCCATTGATGACTTCCTGACGGATTTGCATGAGAACGTGGATCTGCGCCGGGTCTACCAGATGCAGGCACAGTTGACGCTGCTGCCGGGTTTGCTGCGGGAGTTACAGCGGTCGATTGATGAAGAAGGCAATGTCACTGATGAGGCTAGTCCTGAATTGCACGGTATTCGGCGGCGGATGCACGCGATGGAGCGCGATATACGTGAGCGGATGGAGGGCTACACCCGCGGCAACTCGGCGCAGTATCTGAGTGAACCCATCATTACTATTCGCGATGACCGGTACGTGATTCCGGTCAAAGCCGAAAATCGCGGCCGCTTTGGTGGGGTTGTCCACGACCAGAGTGCCACCGGGCAGACGCTGTTTATCGAGCCTCAAGCGGTGGTCGATCTGAATAACCGGATGCGGGAGACGCAGGTCGCCGAGCGTCAGGAAATTATGCGGGTACTGACGGATTTGTCGGCCAAAGTCGCGCCAGAAACCGACGGGCTGCGTACAGACGCGAGCGTGTTGGGCCATCTGGACCTCATTAACGCGAAGGCCCGGTACGCTGCGCTCATCAAGGCCACCGAGCCGACGATTAGTGATGCGGGTGTGGTGGACTTACGTCAGGCGCGCCATCCGTTGATTGACCAGCACAAGGTGGTGCCGAATGACATCGTGCTTGGTGGTGATTACCAGAGCATCGTCATTACTGGGCCCAACACGGGTGGTAAGACGGTGACGTTGAAGACGTTGGGCTTGCTGTCGTTGATGGCACAGGCAGGTCTATTTATTCCTGTGGATGAGCACAGTACGGTGAAGGTGTTCAGCAACGTCTTTGCTGACATCGGTGACGAGCAGTCCATCGAGCAGAACCTCAGTACGTTCTCGTCGCACATGACGAACGTGGTGGCGATTTTGCGTGATTTGGACAAAGACAGTCTGGCGTTGTTCGACGAATTGGGGGCTGGGACGGATCCCCAGGAGGGGGCCGCGCTGGCCATCTCCATTCTGGACGCGGTTGGGACTGTCGGCGCATACGTGGTGGACACGACGCACTACCCTGAGCTGAAGCTGTACGGGTACAATACGCCGGGAACGACGAACGCGTCGATGGCGTTTGACGGTGATACTTTGCAGCCCACGTACCGGTTACAAATTGGTGTGCCGGGACGGAGCAACGCGTTTGAAATTTCGACTCGGCTGGGGTTGGACCAGACAATTGTGGACCGGGCAAAGTTGTTGATTAGTGACGACGAGCACGACCTGAACAACATGATCGCCGACCTAGAAAAGGAACGGCAGGCAGCCGCGATGACCGACTCGGACCTCCAGGAGAAGTTGGACGAGGCGACGAAGCTGCACGGTCAGTTACAGGCGGCGTATGCGGACCTCAAGATGCGGCAGGACAAGGAGTTACAGGCTGCGCGTGATCAGGCCAACAAGATGGTGGCGGACACGCAGGCGGAGGCCGACCAGATTATCAAGTCGTTGCGGAAGATGCAGCGGGGTGGCGCGAACGATGCGGGTGTCATTGACGCGCAGACGCGGTTGCACCAGCTGCACCAGGACACGCCGTTAGCGAAGAATAAGGTGCTGAAGAAGGCGCGGAATACGGCGGCTTTGCGTGCTGGTGATACGGTGAAAGTGTTACAGTATGGCCAGACGGGGACGTTGCTGAAGCAGCAGGGTAACCACGAGTGGCAGGTACAGGTCGGCATCATGAAGATGGCGGTACCGGAGTCGGGCTTGGAAAAGGTGGGGACGCCGGAGACGGAGCAGCCACGGACGGCCCGGACACACGTGCAGGGAGCTGGTAGTGGGCCATCGACGACGTTGGACTTGCGTGGCCAGCGGTATGCCGAGGCGATGAGCAACCTGGATAAGTATATTGATGAGGCGTTGTTGGCGAACTACCCGACGGTGACGATTATTCACGGTTTGGGTACGGGGGCCATTCGCAACGGGGTGACGGAGTACTTGAAGAAGAATCGCAATGTGGCCCGGTTCGGGTACGCACCGGCGAATGCTGGTGGGTCGGGGGCGACGATTGTGGTGTTTAGGTAG
>NZ_BCVS01000112.1:0-7215 GCF_001591865.1 Lacticaseibacillus pantheris DSM 15945 = JCM 12539 = NBRC 106106 | reverse complement strand
CTCAACCGGAGCCGCCACGCCAGTACGACCAGCCACTGCGGCGCTCACCGTGGAGCGGTCCACCAAGTCGTAGCACGCTACGGCACCCCCACTTGCCAACATTTTTAGATATTTGCGTCGGCTAGCCTTTGGTACACCGCCTGAAACTCCGTCGCCACCGCCTGCATCGTCGCCGCGTTCGTTAAGTAACTCTCCGCATGTACCAACAGCAACTTCACCTGCGGCAGCTCACCGCGCGCTTCCAGCGTTAACAGGTGGGTATGCGCGTCCTGCGCCTGCTGCACGTACTGCCCCACCAACGCCAACCGCTGATCCGCCTGCGCAAACTTACCCGCGCGACTTGACGCCATCGCTGCCATTGCCGCGTCCCGCGCGTTAGTCGCCGCACTAATCAACGTCATCATCTCATCCGTATCAGATACCGTCATCAGCAATACCTCCATACCCTGGTATGCGCCCTACTTCTTGGGCTTGCCCTTATTCTTCCGGTTACGTGCGCGGTTCTTTTTGTGCGCCTTCTTCTGCGGCGCCACCGTACCGGTCACCGCGTCCTGCAAACGGGGCTGTTTACCAGCCTCGCCAGCGGTCGCCCGAACGCGAGTATTAGCCTGCTCTTTGGGTTGCCGCTTCTTAGCACGGAGCTGCTCATCCGCCTCACTCACCGGCCGCTCGGTAGTCAGACCGTGGTTGCCCACGTACGCGCGTTCAACCGCATATTGTGGCACCAACTTTTTCAGGTCCCGGAAATCATGGTCATCACCCATCGTAATCACCGTACCCGGATTACCCATCCGTCCTGTCCGTCCGGCCCGGTGAATGTACGCCGTGGCCGTCCGGGGCACCTCAAAGTTGATAACTGCCGGCAGCTTGATTAGGTCCAACCCGCGACCAGCCAAATCAGTCGCCAATAGCAACTTAATTTTGCCTTTGCGGAACCCCACCATGGCCTGCTTGCGCTCCTGCGCCCGGGCATTACGCGACAGCACGGCAAACTTAATCCGCTGGTGACGCAAAATACCGGCCGCGCGTTCCATGCTGGCGTTCTTATTGAAGAAAACAAGTGCCTGGAAGCCCTCCGTGTGCGCCAAACGGCCCAACCACGCCACCTGGTGTTCCCGGCCACCACGCAAGAAGTAATGGTGGACCTCACCCTGGGTATGGTCCACCGCACGCACATCGACCACTTCCGGCTCAACGCCAAACCACTTGTGCAACTCGTGGAGCACCGGACCATCAGTGGCGGAGAAAAAGGCCAGTTGCAGTTCACCTGGAGCGTGTTGTAGCAAGTCGCGCACCTGACCCAAGCCAGGATCGCGCAGTAATTCGTCCGCTTCATCCACCACCATGGTCTCCAAATTATGCAACTTGGCCACCCCGTCGTCGGCGAGCTCTAGCAACCGCCCAACGGTGGCCACCACAACCTCTGGGTGCTTCTTGAGCTGTTCCTTTTGCCGGGCCACGTTCGCGCTACCCGTAATGGCGGTCACATGCACTCCGATTACCTGAGCATAGGGCTGCAATACGTCCCGCGTCTGCACGGCAAGCTCCTGCGACGGTGACAGAATAATAATTTGGATGCCATCCCCCGGTACAACTTTTTCCAGGAGTGGTAACCCAAAGGCCAGCGTCTTACCCGACCCCGTGGGTGCTAAACCCACGACGTCACGGTCCGCTCGTAACGGCTCCGCGACCGCTGCTTGAATGGGCGTTTCTGCTTTGAATCCCGCCTTAGCCCACAATGATTGAAATGGTGTTGCTACTGTCATTAAATGCCGCTCCTTATACGTAACGCACGCGACCCGACGGATACATCCCGCCCGGCCGCGTGCGCCCAGTTCCGTGTTACTCATCGTTCTTATTCTAACAGATAATTACCGTTCATCGCCGGGAAATTTAATCCCCGCCGCAACGCGCATGTTGGTAATCACCTGGTGGACCTGCCGCGAAAGCTGCAACTGCCGTGCGCAGGCCTCGTGATCACCGCCCTCAATCGTGTCGCCGAAGAACGCCGCTTCCGGCGCCATGGGGTTGTCCTCCTGTGGACCGGCCAATTGCTGCGTACCGTCCGGCGTCGTGAAGTCCATCTGCGTGATGCTCTCCGGTGCGTCCAGGCGGAGCGTGTCCTTACCAAAGTAGATTTCGGACGGCAGGTAGCTTTGCGTGGTCTTGCCGCAAATCATGTTCACGTCAAAGTCACCGTAGCTAAAGTGCATCACGCCGGTGCCATCAACGCCACTTTGCAGCATTGTCGGCTGGTAAGTCGCATGCTGTGGCACACCAAACCACCCAATCGCGGCGTAGACCAAATAGACACCCAGGTCCATCATGGCGCCACCCGCAAACTTAGTGGTAAAGACGTTGGGCTCACGGCCGGCCAGGTAGGCATCGTACCGTGAGGAATACTTCATGTACACGAGCGTCGCGCCGGTCACCTGGTGGTCGGCGATGAAATCACGCACGCGGTGGAAGTTCTCTTCGTAGACGTGGCGCGCGGCTTCAAAGACAAAGACGTCGGGATGGGCCGCCATGGCCGCATCCAACGCGGCGAAGTCGGCCACATTTGCAACCATCGGCTTCTCCACGATGACGTGCTTACCCGCATTAACGGCCGCCAACGTTTGTGCCGCGTGCAGGCTGTTGGGACTAGCAATGTACACCACGTCAAAGTATGAGCTGTTCAAAAACGCTGTCAGGTCATCAAACAACGCCACCTCATCATCATAATTAGTCGCAAACTCCTGGGCCTTGTCCAGGTGTCGAGAATACACAGCCGTCAGTTCAAACCGCCCGGTACCCTGAGCGGCGTCGATGAACTGCTTAGTAATCCAATTGGTACCGATGATACCTAAACGTAACATGCAGCTTCCCCCTTTGGGTGCAATAGTTGTTGTAAACGCATTACTTTCTTCTCTATTGTAACAGTTTACACGCCCCACCTAACAGGCCTAAACAAACAAAGACGCCATTTCCATATCGCCGCTTTCATTCGCAAAGTGACCGTACACAAATCTGACAAAAATATTTAATCAAATTGACCCCGCAAGTAATGTGCTTGGTGCTATGATAATTACGAAGGAGGTGTAATTCATGGTCAATCTTTGGCGATCACTACGCTCAATCAATAACCGACGTAATCACCACGTGAACGATAACGACAGTAACCCAGCATTGGCGCTGGCCCAGATATATGAAGGTAGCTTTGATTTTATCGACAGTGCCACGAATCGCCGCCACCGGCTGACCGTGAACGCAAACCTCGATATTATGATCGACAACAAGCAATTACCCGGCCAGATTGTCGGTGTTACCCGCGACGCTTTGACCTTCATCGACCACTTTGGTTACCACCTCATCGTTCGGTGCACGGGGGGAATCCCGGAAACCATTTATGATGAGGCCGAGGATGAAACCTACGCCATTATTTATCCCGAGGCCGAGGATGAAGCGACGGATGATTAGCATCAATATAACAAACGCGACGCCCCGCCACAGTCACGGTGGGGCGTTTTGCGTACGCTACGAGTCGTGATGCCGCCCCAAAAAGAATAACGGTAGCGGTCACCTCCTAATCGCCTTTACGCATAGATAACGAAGGTGTCACAGCTATAAATAACGCGTCGCATTTTTAAACCGCTTGCAAAGAATTTCCAAAAGATTCATTATATAGGTGGCAGAATCTACTAATATGTGTCTTTGATGGAGGAGGAGCAGCAATGGCAAAACCTGAATCAAGAAAAGAACTATTGGTTGCAGCGCGCACGGAATACGATAAGGTATGGAGCTTAATTAACTCATTACCCGATCAAGGTGAGTCGGGTAACTTTGACTTTCAGATTCCAGAACAAAACGTTCGTGACGTTCTGGTTCACCTAGCAACGTGGCAACAAATGTACCTGAAATGGAGTAGCGCTAATTTGGAGGGACACCACGTACGGTTTCTCCCGCGCCCATACACGTGGCAGGATTACGCAGCACTGAATAAGCACATCCTTGCTGAGCACCAGGACGTTAGCCTAACTGACGCCAAGACCGCCTTTGAGGAATCACATGCGGCCATTATCCACCAGGTGGAAGACCTGATTAACGAACAATTGTTTATCAAGGGTTTCTACAAGTGGACGGGTTCAACTGACCTGGGCGCTTATGCAACGGCGATTACGTACGGCAACTACGTGTGGGCCGTTAAGATTTTACGCAAGTTTAAGCGTGAAGCACGAGCAACAACCCGGGCATAGACCCCACTCACGTCAATAGGGTAGCATCAGCACAATTATCTGCGTGCTGGTGCTACCCTATTGTTTTATTTAAGCTCATGACGGTCATGACCCACCAAGTCATACACTTTGCCCCGAGCATGCCGTGGCCGACCCAGATAATACTCCCCCACCATCGCGTTGATCAACGCACCAATAATGAGTAGCATGGCCGATAAATCCAACCACAACATGAGCACCATCACCGTGCCGATAGTTCCGTACGAGCTGTAGCGGGTACCAAAGTAGCGCATGTACAAGGTGAATAACTGCGAGACGGCCAGCAACGTGACCACTGAAAATAAGGCACCCGGTAACACGTACCGTAGCTTGGTTTTCACGTTCGGCAACGCATAATCCACGATGATAATCACGGTGACCACCGCCACTAGCGTCACGGGCCATCGCCAATCATTGAAGGTTTGGAGCCAGGTATCGTCCAGCCCAATTACCGGCACTAACCACTCCAGGAACTGACTACCAAAGGTAAATGACAGCAGGACTGCACCCATGACCAGGACCAGCGCCAGCAATAGCAACATCGACACGAGTCGCTTAATGATGAAGTTTTGCGCGGGCTTCACGCCGTACACGCGGTTGTACCCGTTCTTAAGTTCGGTAATCCCCAGGCTGGCAGTCCACAGTGTGGCCACCGCCCCGATGGATAAAACCCCGCCACTCGTACTGGTCAGTAACCCCTTGATGATGGGATTCAGCCAGGTCATGATGCGTGACGGAATTACCTGCGCGAGGTACTGCGAGATGTTGCTATAGCTCAGCCCAAAGACGGGCAGCAGGTTCCCCACGGTAATCAGGAGTGGGAACAGGCTCAACACGGTGTAGTAGGTCACCGACGCGGCCCGCGTTCCAATCTCGGCGTCGCTATAACGGCGCCAGGCACGCAGCAAAGTCGCCCCCAGCTTTGCCCGCCGTGGAACCGCGACCCGCGCTAACGGCTGGTTCGTTTCCCGCAGCCGCTGCTGGTCCGCCGCGGAGATACCAATTTTACGGATCGCCGTCGTCCGCGAATCGCGATTTAATCGCCACCGCCGTGATTTAGTCATCGTGCCCACTCCCTTCGCAATTTCTTAATAATTTAATTATAGCAAAGCGCAACGGGCAAGCGGCACCTAACCTTGTGGATAAAGCAAAACGCACGGGGCCTGGTCATAATTAGCGGCTTCGTCAAAGCAATGAGCATCAACGCCAGCCGGCCTCTGACCAATCAGAGTTAAGGTGCGAAGCCGGCCTACAAACGTGGACCACCATGCAGCTCCCTGTGCCTAACCCAATAAAGCCGATATTCCTAAGTTCGGAAATATCGGCTTTATTACATTAGTGCTCGGGAGCTAACCGCATTGTGGCCCACTCTCATGTGTCATTAACTGTCTAATTACAGTGCCGCCACTCATTATCGGTTAAAATCCGCGCCGCCGCTAATCCCAACGGTAATGCGACGACCATCAGGGCGGCTTTGATCAACCAGGAACCACCCACCGCAAAGTTGTTGAGGCCCAGGTTGTACACTGCCCGGTACATGTACAGTCCTGGCACCATAATCACGATTGACGGGACCGTCAGTGAGATTCGGGGATAGCCCATTTGCTGCCGAATAAGTGATGCCAGCAATCCTGCCACCAACGCCCCAATGAACGCCGCCGCAGCTGCTGGTACCTGTGCATCGCTCAGTTCCAACCGCAACGTATTCGCCACCGCGCCAATACAACCGGCTACTGCCGCCATTTTAACGGGGCTGTTGAACATAATGGAGAAACCGAACACCCCGCAGAAGCTCGCCACCAAGCGCAAAGCCATCAGCGTACCCGCACCGAGGTTAAGGGCAATAAAGTTCGCTGGCTGAAAGTGCACCAGCATGGCCACCACCCAGCCAGTTAGGGTCGCCACCACAATCACGTTGATGGCGTATGTCATCCGCTCCAATCCCGAACGCATATCCAGCTTGGCGATGTCCAGCCCACTGGTAATGAACGGGAAGCCGGGAATTACGAACAACATGGCCCCAATGTAGCCCGCCTCATGTGCCGGCGCAACGTGTAGCCCTAGACGTAGGACGCTAAACAGCAATAGGTATGATACACAAGCTGCTGCCACGCTGACCGCGGTACTAGCCGTATAGGTGATGCTATGTTCGCCCATGATGCGCCGCAGGTAGTTCCCGACGCCGGCCCCTAAAAAGCAGCACAACATTTCGATCGGACCGCCGCCGAGCAGAAAGACGAACGCGCTACAAGCCAAAGCTGAGGCCAGTCCCACCTGCCAGGCGTTAAAGTTACCTGGTTTTTGCTGAATCTTATCCAACTGGAGGTGAATCTCGTGGGCCGTCATTTCCAGACAGTTGTCCTCAAAGTCAGCCACAAACCGAGCGATAACGGTCAACTTGTCGGTGTTGACCCCACTTTTAGGTAGCGACATGGTCTGGGAATAGTGACGGCCGGATTCGAAACATGTGTACTGAATGGAGACGAGCCCCACATCGGCGGCACAAGTTAATCCGAGGTGGCGCGCAATCGTGTTCATAGCTTCCCGCACACGCCAGGCTCCGGTACCACAGGACAGCATGATAATGCCCACCCGCCCAACGATGCTGGAGCGTTCGGTAAGACTACTTTGCGTCACCGGTGCCTGTGGGTTAACTACAAAGCTATGCCAGGGAATCGACATGTGGTGTTGCTGGGAAAGTGGCGCGTGATAATGTAACTCATCACCATTAGAGTGGTCCATGGTAACCTCCGAATGAAAACTGCAGCGTGAAAATATCAATTACTATTTAAGTTACCACTAATCACACTCGTTGTGAAAGCAACTTTGGGATGGTGGACGGCTGTGCTGGCAAAGTGGCGGCGGGGTTGCGGCTTACGTGCCCTGCGCTGTGGGTTGCTACGGTAGTGGTCGACGGCAGCGTTGGTCGGACCGGTGAGCTGCGGCTTTCGTGGGGTACTCC
>NZ_BCVS01000111.1:0-7456 GCF_001591865.1 Lacticaseibacillus pantheris DSM 15945 = JCM 12539 = NBRC 106106 | reverse complement strand
CGCAAGTTTCTGCGGGGAGCAACTCGTTTCCATAAGCAAAGCTAACGCGGGAGCGCAATAGCGTTCACCTCTAAATAGAATATCCACACGGCTAACCTTGAAATGCTAGTAGTTTACACGGGGCCTGGTAGCCTGTAAAACCGCATTTTTGCATGCAAGAACAGTCACCATTAATGATGTTCCTTTGTACATACTAGATCTGCTGAACATTCTTATAGAAGTTGTTTGACGTCAACGTTATTGTGGATCCAATCGTTGGTGCGTGAGCGCTAAATGAGCGTTTATGAGTATCGTCCACGTGTCGCTTCATTTATTGCGTCCGGAATGAACACGTGTCGCTGTTTACAGTTCGATGGCAATTGTTCACGCACACTAGACGTCGCCGCGATTATTCCCGTCATATCGCGATTGTACCGAATAGTCATACACGAAAAATACATTTTTATGTAACGTGAATAATGTTGACTACTAACGTTAAATTAACGCTAATCTAACGTCATGCCACTATAAGCTCACTGCTTTTTCTAAAAACAAGGTAATATATAATTTTTGTTTGTATGCATTTTTATAAGAGTATAAAATGTTTCCATTCGCTATTTGAATTCAACTCCGGGTAATACCGGATTAATTAGCATTGGAGGATCATACCTTGAGCAAGAGCAAGCGAGATGTTGACCATGCATTCTTTGGTCAACCGCGTGGCCTCGCCACGTTAGCATTTACTGAATTCTGGGAACGGTTCAGTTACTACGGGATGCGTGCCATCCTGTTGTACTACATGATTGCCTCGCTGGAACACGGCGGGTTGGCAATGAACGCCGTGCTGGCAGCATCCATCGTTTCCATTTATGGGTCACTGGTGTACATGAGTAGTGTGCTCGGTGGCTTTGTCGCTGACCGACTATGGGGTGGACACCGCACGGTCTTTGTTGGTGGTATCTTCATCATGTTTGGGCACATTGCCCTAGCCGTCCCGGCCGGGGTTCCGGCTTTGATCATCGCCATTATCCTGATTGTGATTGGGACGGGGATGCTGAAGCCAAATATTTCCGAAATGGTTGGTGGCCTATACGGCAAGGACGATATGCGCCGTGACAGTGGGTTTAGCCTGCTGGTTATGGGCATTAACCTCGGTAGTTTCCTGTCACCCATTATCGTGGGGTGGCTGCGCCAGGAGGTTAACTACCACCTCGGCTTTTCAATTGCTGCGTTCGGGATGTTTATCGGCCTGATTATCTACATTATTGATGGTAATAAGTACCTCAATAAAGAAGATTTCCAGGCACCCGACCCAATTCAGCCAGACGAGTTGCGCCCGTTGCTCTGGAAAGTTGCTGGTCTGATTGCCGTTTTGGTCATCATTCTGGTTGCTATGGGTGTGACGGGGACGCTGACCGGTGATGGCGTCGTGAACCTAATTACGATGATCGCCATCCTGATTCCTATTTGGTACTTTGTGACCATCATTCGTAGCAAAAAGGTGACCAAGATCGAGCGGTCTCGGGTGATTTCCTACATTCCGCTGTTCATTGCTGCGGTATTCTTCTGGGCAATTGAGGAACAGGGTTCCACCGTTTTGGCGTTATTCGCACAGAACCAAACCCAGCTGACTCTGGGGAGCTTCCACATCCCGGCCAGCTGGTTCCAGAGCTTGAACCCGCTGTTCATCGTCGTGTACACACCGTTCTTTGCTTGGCTGTGGGTCCACATGGGCAAAAAGCAACCTAGCAGCCCGAAGAAGTATGTCTACGGACTGATCTTTGCGGGTCTGAGCTACTTTGCCATGATGATTCCGGTTGGGCTGTTCGGGACGTCCGCGCGCGTTTCGCCGTTATGGCTAGTGCTGTCGTGGGCCATCGTTGAGATTGCCGAGATGCTGATCTCGCCAGTCGGGTTGTCCGTGACTACGAAGCTGGCACCAAAGGCGTTCAAGTCGCAGATGATGAGTATGTGGTTCCTGGCCGATTCGGCCGCCCAGGCCATCAATGCGCAGGTGGTTAAGCTCTACACGGTGCAAACGGAATTCTGGTACTTTGCTGGTATCGGGATTGCTTCCGTGGTTCTAGCCGTCCTGCTGTTGTTCATTACGCCGCGAGTTGAGCGGCTGATGGCCGGCGTTAACTAAATGTAAAGCTTGTCACGGAGGGGTGATACTGACCAGCGTTATGGTGGTTAGTATCACCCTTTTTGCGTGGAATGGTTTTTTGAAAAGTTGGGGATGATGCTTGTAAATTTGATGCTGTCTCACTTTTGAGGGAGGAATTTCGCACTTAGCGGTGATAAGGATTAATATCTTTGTTTTGAAAGGGTATAATTACAAATATACATTGCTGGATTAAGGGTAGGGTGAGTTACTTGCGCATCGCGATTAGTTCTGACAACCACTTTGATATTAATCACGTAAACGCTGATGACGTGGTGGCGCCCCAGGTGCGTTATTTGCGTGAGCAGGGTGTAGCCCTCTACGTGAACACTGGGGATACATACAATGACTTTCGGAAGACCCGCAAGTATTTTCACACGCTCCAGTCGGTTGCGGGTGATAGTTTTGATGTGCGTTTTTTAGCGGGTAACCACGACATGCTGCGGGGAGCTGACTATAAGACCATTCAGGGATTGCAGGATCCACTTTACCTCCATGAGCGTTCGTTTGTACCGCCAGCTTCGCCAGAAACGGTGATTGTGGGAAATAACGGCTGGTATGATTACAGCTTTGTGGGCCCCGATGCAGTTATTCATCCGGAGTATTATTGGCACTGGAAAAAGGCGTTCTGGGTGGACAGTACCATTGATCAGCCAGGGAGTGACCAGGAACGCATGGAACACGAATTGGGTTATATGCGGATCTTTTTACGCGCACACGTGCAAACCGGGCAGAAGGTTCTATTTGTAAGCCATTTTGTGCCGGAAGTGCGGCTACTGCCACCGGCCATGTTACGCGACCCCAAAGGTGAAAAGCTGGCGGCAATGCTCGGGAGTCAGCGGATGGGTGAATTGTTACAAGAATTTCACGTTGATGCGGCTGCGTTTGGTCACTGGCACCGGCGGGATGAACCGCGAACGATTGGCAGCACGACCTTTTACCACCGTCCAGTGGGTTATGGCACCAAGCGACGTGCCGAGTGGGTTACGGATGATTTCATGACGGAGTGGCAAAATAGCCTCACGGTGATTGATTTGTAGCGGTCAAAGTTTAAGATTGACCAGATGGACCATAAAATAATCGAATAACGTTGACACTACCTTAAGGAATTCGTTAGAATGTTTTTGTTCCTTGCAAAATAGCATAGGTATTGGGGGATTAGCGAAGAGGCTAAACGCGACGGTCTGTAAAACCGTTCCTTCGGGTTCCTAGGTTCGAATCCTAGATCCCCCATCACGACGTTTAGCGCCGGTACGTGACCACGTATCGGCGTTTTCGTCACCTTTGCTGGTAGCATAAATGCCGCTATTGCGGAACAGTTGTTGGGTGGTATGTTCACGATAGTGTCACAGTTGCAACAAAGTTTAGAAACATGTGACGAGAGTGTAATTTTTCGTCCCGGGTTCTGTAACATGCCTGTAACGTGGCCGCGTTATCATTGCCATAATCGTTAAAGAGTAAATATTGTTTTTTAAAAAGTTGCAAAAATATCTAGGAGGACATAATTTATGACTAAAGCTAACAGCGTCAAGAAAAACCTACTCTCAGTGGCAACACTTAGTGCCCTGGGCTTGACGGCCTTTGGTGCCGCTAGTGTCAGCAAGACTGCGGACGTATCGGCCGCAACTGACAAGACATACACCGTTAAGAGTGGTGACACGCTAAGCCAGATTGCCGTTGACCAGAACACTACGGTGAAGAAGTTGGTTAGTGACAACAAGATTGCCGACGCTAACTTCATTCTGCCAGGTCAGACTTTGCAGTTGGCCTCCACTGCCGCTACGGCAACTGAAGCAGCTGCTAAGGGTTCATCCGCTACGGGTACATACACGGTCAAAGCCGGTGACACGCTTTCCGCGATTGCCAGTGCTAACGGCGTGACCGTTGCTCAACTGGTTGCTGCCAACAACATCAGCAACCCGAACTTCATTCTCGTTGGCCAGCAGCTGACTTTGTCCGCGACGAGCGTAGCATCTAGTGCCGCTAGTTCTGCTACACCGTCTGCTACTAGCAGCGTAGCCTCTAGCGCGGTTTCGTCCGCTACTAGCAGCGCAGCTAGTGAAGAAGCTACGACGACCACAACCACTACTGACTATGCTGCTAGTTCTGAAGCTGCTGCGTCATCTGCTGCTGCTTCCAGTGCCGCCGCTAGTGCCGAGGCTGCTAGTCTAGCTGCTGCATCGAGCGCAGCCGCATCTTCAGCTGCTGCTGCAAGTCAGGCGGCTGCGAACACCGCAGCATCCACGACTCCTGCTAGCTCCGCAGTTGCCACTACCCAGCAGACTGCCACCACGCCGTCATCCGCTCCTGCTAGCTCGCAGGCCGCTGCAACGCAGACGTCAACGACTAACACGGCAAGCACGACGACCAACACAACCACAACGACGACCACGAACACGTCTTCGAGTCGTGCCGCTAAGGTCCAAGCTGTGATCAACGTTGCTGAGCAACAGTTGGGTGTACCGTACGTTTGGGGTGGTAAGACCCCAGCTGGGTTTGATTGCTCCGGCTTGGTTTACTACGCCTTTGCTAATGGTGCTGGTATGAACGTTGGTGGTTACACCGTCGCTCAGGAGAGCGCCGGGACCCGCGTTTCAATTAGTCAGTTGCAGCCAGGGGACATCGTCTTCTGGGGTGCCGCTGGTGCTACTTACCACGACGCAATTTACATTGGCAACAACCAGTACATTGCCGCACCACAGACTGGTGACGTGGTTAAGATCCAAACCATCAGCAGTTACTTCCAGCCAAGCTTTGGTGTTCACGTTAACATGTAATTTACCGTACATTATGTACGTTCAGGGTACTCTTCCTTCGGGAGGGGTACCCTTTTTGGTATGGTTAATACCCATCAATGACCAAATCAATGGCAGTCATTGCCAACACTAATGCTGGCCGTTGACAGTGCCGGTGTTTTTCGCTAGTCTAATAATAATTGGTCTAGGTATTAATGCCTAGTGGGAGGAAATTTTATGCAAATTGGGTTTATCGGTGTGGGCAACATGGCCCGTGCCATTATTGACGGTTTGGTTGCGGCCAAAGCAGTTACTGGTAGTGATCTCCATTTACATAGCGGACACCTCGAGCATTACCAGGCGTACGCAGAATCACTGGGCGCGCAAATTGAGACTGATAATAGTGCAGTAGTGGCCAACAGTGACGTCGTCTTTCTCGCTGTCAAGCCCAAAATGGTTGATGCCGTACTGACTGAGGTGCATTCAGCATTTACGGCCAGTCCGACCTACTTAGTCTCCATGGTTTCCGGAATTGATTTGGCTAGTTTGCGCCAGATTGCTGGCTCCACCCAACCTATGTTGCGCATCATGCCCAACCTCAACGTCGCCATTGGTGCAGGCATGACTGCGTACGCCCCGAACCCCGCGGCGGCAACTAGCGATGTCACCAACAGTGTGGTGGGGTTGCTGGCCCGTATTGGTGGTACCGTGGAGCTACCTGAGGACGACTTTGCCACCTTTGTGGGGCTGGCCGGCTCCTCCCCCGCCTTTGTGTACGAGTTTATCGACGCAATGGCGAGTGTGGGGGTTAAGTATGGCTTGACCAAAAAAGTAGCCGTACAAATCGCCGCGCAGGCCGTTGCGGGTAGTGCAGAGCTGGTTCTCGCTCGTGATTCGTCGCCGTCCGACCTGGCCGATGCGGTTGCTAGCCCGGGTGGTACAACTATCCGCGGTATGTTGGCAATGCAGGCGGCTGGCTTCAAGAACGCTGTCGTGGCAGGCTTGGACGCGACTATTGCAATGGATAAGGGCGAATAGGGGATAACACAATGCAGTCACCAGTTTATATTCAGATTCATAACCGCATTAAAAAAGACATCGAGGACGGTCGCTGGCAGGTCGGCGATCGCATTCCGGCTGAACGTGAGTTGGCGGTTACCTTCTCGGTTTCCCGCATGACTTTGCGTCAGGCCGTTCAAACGTTAGTCGACGAGGGTATCCTGGAGCGGCGCGTTGGTGCGGGTACGTTTGTTGCCAGCCAGAAGGTGCAGGAGCGCATGAGCGGCGTCACCAGTTTTACGGACGTCATGCTGGCTCAGGGGAAGCGGCCGTCCAGCCGTACGGTGAGCTACCACATCACTAACCCCTCACTCTCAGAGGTTGAACAGTTGGGGCTCAAGGACGGTCAGCAGGTGCTACGTATGGAGCGTGTCCGGTATGGCGATGAGGTGCCCATTTGTTTTGAGGTAGCGGCTATTCCGCTAGACCTGATTCAGGGATTCAATAAATCCGAAGTCACGCGGTCCCTGTACCACGTGCTGGAGACCAAGGGTGGCTACAAACTCGGTGGTGCACAACAAAAAGTCTCTGCCGTGACGGCAAGCGAGCGGATTGCCAAGTATCTTGACGTTAAGCGCGGGGATGCTATCCTGCGATTACGGCAGGTGTCCTTTTTGGGGGATGGGCGTCCGTTTGAATATGTGCGGACGCAGTATGTAGGCGGTCGGTTCGAGTTCGTTTTGGACCGGAAGTAGAGCCGAGCGAGCGGCAATGGATGCAAAACGCGCTCCGACCATTTGGCCGGAGCGCGTCCTTGTCTTATCGACTTAGTCCTAGGTTATGCGGTGGGTTCAGCTACCCAGATGTCTTCGCTCGTGGTATCAATCATCCGGGCGGACACTGGTGTTGCGTACTGCTTCACACCCTCGCGGTAAAACTGGTCTGAATCAATCAACGCGGTCATGAACTTCTGGGCGGCGTCGGCGCTTAAATCACCGGAATAGGCGGATAGGCGCAAAGTTTTGGACTTATTTGCAGCGGTCTTAAAGGTAAATGATAGGCTACGCATGGCAGTTCCTCCTGTTATTGGTTGTTGCCGGCGGTGGTTTGGTCATTACCGTCGGTTGTAGTGGCATCCGCAGAGACTGCGGACTCAACGTTGACGCTAATATCCGCCAATTCTAATTCTGGGTAGAGGGCGGCGAAGGCTGCACCCAGCGTACTGAGCGCGGGTGTATCAGCGTTCTCTGTCAGGTAATCAATGCGGTGCGTGACGGGTTGGGCGTCCGCATCCTGGGGGTTAATCAGCGTGAAGGTTACGCTGGCGTTGCTAAACTTTTGGGCCATATTGGCACACTCCTTTTGGGCTGGTTAATGGGTTGCGGCATGGCCAAACACCTTGGGCATACCGTAACCCGTTGACCGCCATTTTTGTTGGTAAGGGCTGGCCAGCTGCTTACGAACCCAACAAATGGAGTAACTCCTGCGAAGTGTGCGCAGGGGGTGGCGGTTTGGCTCCGTGGGATGTGGTGGACCTCTACACGGTGGCCGCTACCGGTGGCTGGTCGTACTGGCGCGG
>NZ_BCVS01000110.1:0-7469 GCF_001591865.1 Lacticaseibacillus pantheris DSM 15945 = JCM 12539 = NBRC 106106 | reverse complement strand
CCCCACAGCACCCCCACCGGCCAGCACCGCCACCATGGAGCGAAGAGATAAAACAAAGACCAGGCCGCGTGTTAGCGGCCTGGTCGAATTCGTCCTAATTTAGTGAGGCTTGGTGCGCTGGTGCTTTCTCCACTGGGTCACGGTGTGTAGAACTTAGCTCATACACAGCGCGGACCGCGTCGTCTGCTTGCTCGGCGGGTACACCCAACATAATGCTGATGCGAGAGGCCCCCTGGTTAATCATCGTCGGCGCGATGCCAACATCGGCCAGGCTTACCATGATTTTAGCCAGCAGGTCATTCTGCGCGTACAATCCTTCGCCCACAATCATGAGCACCGCAAAGTCGTCGAACCACTCGAGCTGGTCGGGGGCAATCTCCGACTTAATGTCCGCCGTGATGCCGCGCTTCTTGTCCGGCGACAGTTGACCCTTGTCGATGATGATGGTGAGGTCGTCAATTCCCGATGGCATGTGTTCGTAGCTGACGTTGTACTTGCGCAGGATTTGCAGCAGGCGCAACGTGAACCCAACTTGAGTGTTAATCAGGTAACGGTGCAGGTAGAGGCCCACGAAGTTACGGTTGGCGGCCACGCCCGTAATGTGGTGGTGATGGTTGACGTCTTTGGTTGGCGCGATGAACGTCCCGCGCGCCTCAGGGTCGTTGGTGTTCTTGACGTTGACGCGAATACCCGCCTGGATCACGGGGATGATGGCCTCATCGTTAAACACGGAGAACCCAGAGTAAGCCAGTTCACGCATCTCCCGGTATGTCAGGGTGCGGATGGCGCGGGGGTGCTCCACGACGCGTGGGTCGACGGCGTAAACGGACGATACGTCGGTAAAGTTTTCGTAGAGGTCAACGCTAAAACCGCGGGCGAGAATGGATCCGGTAATGTCGGACCCGCCGCGGGCAAAGGTGGCGATGTTACCGTCTTTGTCGTATGCAAAGAAGCCGGGCACAACGATAATTTCGTCAGGTTGCAGTTCAAACTGAGCGATACGGGCATAGCTGTCGTCAGTGACGGTAGCTGAACGGGGCTCGCCGGCAACGGTGATACCTAGGTCGCGAGGGCCGACAAAGCGGGCGTTGATACGCTGGTGCGTCATCACTTCGGCAACGAGTTGGGCGTTCATAAACTCACCCTGAGCCATGAACGCAGCGTACAGGTAGTCGTTGGAAGGATAGTTACGCATCGCCATTTCGCCGAGGTGACGGCGGAGGCGGTCGATGATGTCGGTGGGCACGTCAAAATAGCGCGCGATATCAACGTAGCGACTCAGAATTTCTTCGGTAACTGGTTCGGTGTCGGTGCCGTCAACGACGGCATCGGCGAGGGTGCTGAGTAGGTCGGTGACCTTGGTGTCACCAGACTGACGCTTGCCGGGGGCGGAGACCACCATGATGCGGCGGTCAGCGTCTGCGGTAACGATGTTAATGGCCTTCTCGAGCTGCGGACCTGTGGCGAGGGAGGAGCCACCGAATTTTACGACCTTCATGAACAATATGCCAACTTTCTGAATGGTTTGTAATAACAATACTACATTTTTAGGCTGCTTTACGCGCAAAATGCATAAGCGTATGTATATCTTATATTCGTTGCTAGTATACGTGGCTACTACCGTAACGGCAAGGGGTTTGCGGTTTTGGATGCCGGCTCGTGTTGCTTTTGCGGCTCCGCGTGAGCGGTGGTAGTGTGCGGCCGAAGCTACGAACCTCACGCTCACGCCCGTTCCGGGCTACCGCGAAGCGGACTAGCCCGAGAAAACCACTCGGTCTATCCGCTTTGATTCTGTAATTCATAACTACCAGTACGTGCTGTCGCACTACTGGCAGTAATTCAAACAGAACTACGGGTCTGCAGCCGCCGCACACCACCACCGGCCGTATCCCTAGAACCACGGCTGCTGCAGAATCCGGCGGCTTATAGACGTCCGTCTTCGGATAACCACAGGGTTGACAGTTGTACGGTATTAATTGTAACCTAACGTTAATTATAAATGATAGAGGTTGCGGTTGCCATGACTAGCGCGTCCAAGTTGATACACTCAACGGTGCGGGCGCGTGAAAGGGAAGACCGCCGAAACCCGCTCGGGAAGTGTAAACCCGGCAGGTTGGGCCACCGGTGAATAACCGCTGGACTGTCGCAGTGACTTGCTGCGGAGCGCTATCGTAAATCATTATGGACAAACGGTTTTTTAACGAAGACTTTAACGGCCCATCTGGTATGCGAATAACGCACGCCGGGTGGGCTTTTGCGTACCCGCTGGCGTGAACCACCGCGACTTTGCTTTTGTGCGCGTGTACTCCATGGTCAGCGGCCCCTCTATACCTTATAATATGCAGTAGTGTGTCCGTTTAAAGAAACGCGACCTTGTGGCCGGGCGCCAACGACGACCATATCCACATTAACCACGACACGTAGGGGGTTCGGTACATGTCAGTCACAGCTGATCATCGTCCAACAAAATTATATATTTCACAACACGCAGTTACACATAACTTAGCCGAGACGCGCAAAGCTGCACACGCCAAAACGGTCTTCCTGGCCGTTAAGGCGAACGCTTACGGCTTTGGGCTGCTCGAAATGAGTCGCGCGGCCGTTAATGGCGGCGCAGATGGGCTCGCCGTAGCCGTTCTGGATGAGGCGCTCGCCCTCCGGCAACACGGATTTACGATACCCATCTTGGTGATGAGTATCGTCATGCCGCAGTACGCCGAGGAACTGGCCGACAACGACCTGATTACCACGGTTGCCAGTGACCAGTGGTTGCACGACGCCCAGCCGTATTTAGCCCAGGCTGGCCAGCCACTCAAAGTGTCCATGGGCATTGATACCGGCATGGGCCGGATTGGTTACCGTAGCCGCGCGGAAATGGATGCAAGCCTACAGTTCATGCAGGCGCACCCGGATGACTTTGAGTATTACGGCCTGATGACCCACTTTTCCCAGGCCGATTCATCCGAGGTGGATTATTTCCACAAGCAATTAGCGCGCTGGCACGAGCTGACGGATACGTTCCCGCACCCGCCGATGGTGCACGTGGCCAACTCGGGTGCCGCCATGTACCATGCGGACGAGATTCCGACCGACGTTATTCGCGCTGGCACCGTTGTGTACGGCATCGAACCGTCGCTGGGTGAGTTACGGGACGCCAGCTACCTGGAGCCTGTGTTGACGCTGACAACGCAGTTAATTTTCGTCAAGCAGATGCACGCGGGTGATGGCATTTCTTACGGTCACATTTACGAGGCCAAAGAGGGCGAGTGGGTCGGCACCATTCCTTTGGGTTACGGCGACGGGTTGACCCGCCGTCTCACCGGCGCGGAGGTGCTGGTCAACGGCCAACGGTGCCAGATTCTCGGCAAGCTAGCTATGGACGCGATGATGATCCGGTTGCCCGGCCCGTTACCGCTGGGCACCAAAGTGACGGTGCTGGGTCGCGACGGGGATGAGGAGATTACCCTTGATGAGTGGGCCGACTTTACCGGCTTTGCCCCTTGGGAGTTGTCCATCAACCTGAACGACCGCTTGATTCGGGAAATTAGTGAATAAAACGATGAAACGTGCGCACTGATTTACGCGCACCAACAATGGAGGTATTGCATGACCATTCCGGTTTCAACGGACGCGCAGGGGCGCCTGACCGTGGGCGGCGTCGCTGCGAGCGAGCTGGCGCGTGAATTTGGGACACCCCTTTATGCGTACGACGTGGGCGTCATTCGTGCGAATATCCGCGCGTACCGGGCGGCGTTTGCGGCCCACAAAGTCGATTACACCGTGAGCTACGCGGCCAAGGCCTTCGCAACGGTCGCCATGTTTCAGGTAGCCGCCAGTGAGGGGGCACACCTGGACGTGGTTTCCGGTGGCGAGATTGTTACCGCCCAGCAGGCTGGGGTCAACATGGCACACGTGTCGTTTAACGGCAACAACAAGTCCGATGAGGAGCTGCAACTGGCGTTAGACGCCGGCTTGGGCACGGTGATTGTCGACAACCACTTTGAATTAGAGCGTCTCAACGAACTCGCCGCACGCAAAGGTGTGGTGCAGGACGTTCTGTTGCGGATTGCACCGGACGTTTCGGCCCACACCCACGAGTACATTATGACCGGTCAAGCCGATAGTAAGTTCGGCTTTGACGTAGCGAGTGGTCAGGCGCAGGCGGCCGTTAAGGATACACAGGCGGCAACACACCTGAACTTGTTGGGGCTGCACGCGCATATTGGTTCGCAAATTTTTGCGGTGGACGGCTTCGTGGCCGAAGCGCAAAAACTGGTGGACTTGGTACGTCAGTGGGACTACGCTCCCCAGGTCTTGGACCTAGGCGGTGGTTTCGGTATTCAGTACACGGATGCGGACACGCCGATTCCACCGACGGAGTTTGTGGACGCACTCGTCGGCACCATTAGCACTGGGTTTGCGGACACTGACTGGACGATGCCGGCTATTTGGATTGAACCGGGGCGCTCCATCGTGGGCCCGGCCGGAATCACCCTGTATACTGCGGGTGGCACCAAGCAGATTCCGGGCGTCCGGACTTACCAAACGGTCGATGGCGGCATGGGGGACAATATCCGGCCAGCTTTGTACCAGGCCGAATACGAAGCCGTACTGGCGGACCGACCGCACGCGGAGACCACGCAGGTCGTGACGCTCGCGGGCAAGTACTGCGAGTCGGGCGATATCCTGGTTGACCGGGCGGCGCTACCACCGGTCGTTCCGGGCGATATCCTCGCCGTTTTGGCGACCGGGGCTTACGGGTACTCCATGGCTTCGCATTATAACCGGAACCCGCTGCCCGCCGTCGTCTTTTGCGAGGACGGGGAAGCGCAGGTCGTGGTTCGTCGCGAAACGTGGGCCGACCTGCTCGCCTTTGACCAGCCGTACCAGCACCACTAACTATGGGTATAACTTTTTAAAAATTGATGCAGACAGACATTCCAATGGAGGACACAACACTATGGCACAACCATTCAACGCAGAACAAATTATCGAGTACATCGCAAATGCGCCCAAGACGACGCCCATGCACGTTGTCTTTGCTGGGGATACTAGCAAACTGACGGACGTACCCGCCGGCGTCGAGAGCTTCCTGGACACCAAAACCGGGCAGCTGTTCGGGGATGCCGGGGTGATTAAGCCGTGGCTGGAAGCCAACCAGGCGGTCATTACTAACGCGCACGTTGAAGTGACGGGCCGCAACACTGGGGTGCCAATGCTGGATATCAGCAACATTAACGCCCGTATTGAGCCTGGTGCCATCATTCGTGAGCACGTGACGATTGATGACAACGCGGTCATCATGATGGGTGCCGTGATTAACATTGGTTCCAAGATCGGCGAGGGCACCATGATTGACATGGGCGCCATCCTCGGCGGCCGCGCAACGGTCGGCAAGCGGTGCCACATTGGTGCTGGCACCGTCCTGGCCGGAGTCGTGGAACCCGCATCCGCCACGCCAGTAATCGTGGAGGATGACGTACTGATTGGCGCCAACGCCGTGGTACTGGAAGGTATCCGTATTGGCAAAGGTGCGGTGGTCGCTGCGGGCGCCGTTGTCATCGATGACGTACCGGCCAACGCCGTTGTTGGTGGCGTGCCAGCCAAGATTCTGAAGATGAAGGATGCCAAGACTGACAGTAAGACTGGTTTGATTGACGCACTGCGTCAGCTGTAATGCCTTTGGTCGTGATCGTCACATTCACTAGTGATGTGGCGGTGGATACTAAATAACGTAAGGAAGTAGATTCCATGACAGACTTAGACGCTGACGCGCTGATTGCAATTCGGCGCGATTTGCACCAGATTCCTGAACTTGCTTTGCACGAAACCCGCACGCACGACTACCTGATGGCTAAGATTCAGTCCTGGCAGTCGTCGTGGATGACCATTAAGGGCGTGCCGGAAGTACCGACGGCGATTATGGTACGTCTGGCGGGCACGGATCCACGCCGCACGATTGGTTACCGCACCGATATTGATGCGCTACCGGTGACCGAGGCGACCGGCCTACCCTTTGCCTCCACGATTCCGGGCCAAATGCACGCGTGTGGGCATGACGTCCACATGGCCGTAGCGCTAGGCATTCTACAGCATTTTGCCGCGAACCAGCCGCGTGATAACATGCTGTTCTTCTTCCAGCCTGCTGAGGAGGAGGATTATGGTGGGTACCGCGTGTACCAGGCTGGCGCGTTTACGGGCGAGTGGCAACCGGACGAATTTTTTGCGATTCATGACAATCCGGCGCTACCGGCTGGCCAACTGGCGACGCGTCAGGGGACACTCTTTGCGGGTACGACCGAGATTTACTTGACCCTGCGCGGTTTGAGCGGTCACGCGGCGTACCCACAGCGGGCCAAAGACTCGTTGGTGGCTGCGGCGGCGTTCATTATGCAGGTACAGACCATCGTATCGCGGAACGTGGATCCGCTGCGGGGTGGTGTCGTCACGATTGGGAGCCTGCACGCGGGTACGGTGCCGAACATCATCCCGGGTGAAGCAAAGTTGTCGGGGACGATTCGCGCGTTCCGTCAGGCGGACATTGAGATGATGCAGCAGCGGGTGCGGGATATCGCTAACGGTGTCGCCGCCACTTATGGTGTGGAGGCCGACCTGAAGCTGATTCAGGGTGGCTATATGCCGGTAGAAAATGCACCGGAGCAGACAGCGGACATGATGGACTTCATGGCGGCGGATCCCGACACCGACTTTGCGGAGGCCGAACCCGCAATGACGGGGGAGGACTTCGGCTTCCTGACGCAGAAGTTCCCGGGCACCATGGCGTGGCTGGGGGTTAACGACCCCGAGCACACGTTGCACAGCGACAAGCTGAGTCCGGACGAGGCCTCCATCAAACCGGGCGTCGCCGCCTTCATCCGCTTCTTCAACCACCGGATGCAGTAGCATGGTTGTGTGGCGCGTGGTTTGAGCCCGGGAGGTGTTCCGACTTTGTGGGTCGCTCCACGGTGACCGCTGCTAGGGCGAAACCTCCAACTCGCAAAGTGCGCGAGTTTCCGGTGCGATTTAGAGCCTGCCTGCCAAATGCGGGCAGTCAGTCTCTAAATTCGTCGCGCTGTACATCGCTGCGCTCTTACAGCGGTCACCGTTCCGGACCCAGTCGTCTACACACCTCCCGGGCCCAAGCCACGCACGGATGCGTTCGTAAGCCAATTTGGGTGCAAGTCGGCGTTCCAAGCGTCAGGAATGAGGTGACCGGGCCTTTTGACCAGTTGGCGTTGGTAACAGTCGTAATGGTATCCTCCCATTTAGGTAACGGCACACTTAATATTGTAGCCGTGTTCCACCACTATGTGTCGGGAACCCGCGGGCGGGGTTTGGGGTGGAGGCGTCGTGTCCGGAGACGTGGTTGCTGCGACCCCAGAGCGCTGTAGGAACGGAGTGACGTACAGCGGCAAATCTTGGAGACAAAGTGGTTTTCTTTGGCTCCGAGATTCGCGGGAGGCCGGGAC
>NZ_BCVS01000109.1:0-7570 GCF_001591865.1 Lacticaseibacillus pantheris DSM 15945 = JCM 12539 = NBRC 106106 | reverse complement strand
AAAAGCAATGTCAACACATTGTTTTGAATATTTATTCTTGCAAGTGGTTAGCACTCACCCGTACAAGGCCTTGGCCTTGCACTTGGCGGTTACCCCTGCCAGACAACAAAGAATATCTTACCAGCGCGTTCCGCTACCGTCAAGCGTATTTTGCCGTTCTGACGTTAAAAAACATTCTTTTGAATTCGCACCCCAGCTAACCACCGACATAATCATTATCAGTAGAAATTAGGTGACGTTGGCCATTCAACAAATCATCATCCCCCACTTTCACGTCAACATACATTGCTCCTGATACGTAAGAGCAACTATCCCCCTCATCACCTCCCATCTGAAGGGACTGCATTACTACGTTCTGCCGTAATGGTGCCCACCGTGCTTCAGGCACCCACTAACTTTAATGCTTGCCAGCAAAAAAAGCTCAGGAGCAACACCACATTGCTTAAGTGGTATTACTCCTGAGCGGATTATGCTGTTGCTTATTTAGTTATCGCTGGAACTGCTGGAACTAGTACTGCTACTAGTCGACAATTCTGGAGCGTCGGTGACATAGTCATCGATGGTCGATTTATTACCGTTTTCGTAAAGGACACTGGTCTTCTTATCTTCCTGTGCCTTTTTGAGTGACGTCTTGGCCGCACTCAATTTGTAGTTGTACTTAGACTTGTCTACTTTGGTAAAGCCATCCGGGTGATAGAAACGTAATAGGTCACCCTGAATAATTCGGTCGGACAGCGAAAGCATCGTTGTCGTACGGTTCAGGCTGTCCTGTTCCTGAGTCTTCTGGCTCTCAGTTGGGTTGGTAATCTTCTTCCCCGTCTGAGTATCGTAATAAGCACTCCCGACCTTGGTAATCGTCGGGCTGACAAAGTCGCCGTCACGGAACGCGACTGTCTGATTCCGATTAGGGGCCAACAGATCCGTACCCAGTTGAATATACTTGGAGCTATCAATACCCAGGAGATTCTCAACGGTCGGCAGTACGTCAATTTCACCGCCATAGGTATGGTTAATGCCCCCCTTGAGGCCCGGCATGTGAATCATCAACGGCACTTTCTGGAACTGAGTAATATCAAAGTCGTCAACGCTCTTCTTGCCCAGTAGCTGCGCAATTGCCTTCTTGTGGTTGTCAGAAATTGCGTAGTGGTCACCATAGAAGACTACCATGGTGTTCTTATCCAACCCAGACTTCTTCAGGTACTTCATAAACTCGCCCACAGCCTGATCAAGGTAATGCGCGGTCTGTACGTACCCATCAACGGTGTCATCCCCCGTTTTGGTCTTCGGGATTGTCACGTTCTTCTTGTCCAGTGGGTACGGATAGTGGTTTGTTAGGGTAATGATTTTGCTATAGAACGGCTGTGGGAGCTGTTCCATCCACGGAACCAACTCCTTGAGGAAAATCTTGTCCTTAAGTCCGTAGCCAATTTCGTAACTCTTCTTGTCCTTATAGTACGACTTGCTAAAGTAGTAGTCGTATCCCCAGGACTTGTAGGTGTTCTCACGGTTCCAGTAACTTGGTACATCCCCATGGTAAGCTGCCGTAGTGTAGCCCTGTGTCTGGGCCAAAATTGCGGGAGCCGCCTGGAATGTGTTACTCGTCCCGTACTGGCTCATCGCAGACCCTTCAGAGGTCCCGAACAAAGAATTTTCCAGCATCATTTCGGCGTCGGACGTTTTCCCTTGGCCAACCTGGTTAAAGAAGTTATCGAAACTAAGAGTGTCGCTCTCGTGATAAATCTTATTCAGGTTAGGGGTGACGTACTTGCCATCAGACTTATAATCAATCAAAAACTGCTGGAAACTCTCCAAGTGGAAGATAATGACATTCTTCCCCTTGGCTACACCTTTGTACGAGACATTACCGCTCATTCGGTTCTTCTTGAGCCAGTTTTTAACACTATCTAGGTCGCTGGCCTTGGCCTTATCCATCACTGCACTGTTCTGCTCAGTCTTGACGCCGTCATACACGGTGTAAACGTTTAAGCCCAAGTACTTAACGATGTAGTTGTTATCAAAGGTGCGGGTCAACAACCCAGAACGATCATGATACGCCATTTGGAGATTGGCACCGAACAGTAAAACCGCCAGTAACGAAATTAACATCGCCACGCGCTTCTTAACGGGGCGCATATCGATCTTAATGACTTTAAATGCCAGCACGACAATTAGAATCACCACATCGAGGAACACCAAGAAATCGGATGGTCGAATAATGTTAGTAATACCAGTGCTCAGATTGTTCGACACTGAGCTACTGCCTTTGATTAGGGCAAAGGTCATGAAGTCGGAAAACTCGCGGTAATACAACACGTTTGCAAATAACCAAGTAGTAGTAATACCGTCAATTAGCAACATCGTGACGTACGACTTCCGCCCCGTCATGTATAACGCCGCCCCAAAAAGTAGGATGGTGGTCGGCAGTGGATTCAGTGCAAGTAACAGTTGCTGAAAACTACCGGTAGAACCGAGGTTGAATTTCGTATTATACGCCCAAAGCGTCTTTGCCCAAAACAGGGCGACAGCCAGGATAAAGAATCCCATCCTAGTGCTTAAGGCGCGACGAATACGGCCGCCTAATTCCTTCATAGTGGACCTCCAGATTGTTCTTCATGGTAGTCAAAAATGACTACAACACGCATATTATACCGCGTTGATATTTATCTACTAGTTTTACCCAATAAAATTAACCTTTTAGCAAAACAAACAAAAAAGCCGCGGCAATCGCCGTGGACTCTTTGCGTACCAAAGTATGGTAACTTACTTACTCGGCAGCTGATGGTGTCTCATCCTCGGGGTCAGTACCGTCATCGAGCAAGTCAAAGATTTCCATCGCTACTAAATCAATATTGTCGAACTTAAAGGTCTGGTGCGTGGCCATCTCTTCTAGCTCGAACGTTTCTGTTTGCGGGTCATATGACACTAATCCCCGCTCATCGCCATTCTTCTCGAAACGCCGCGTTTGGGTTTCGGTCGAATCAGATTCTTGCATTGCCTCAAGTCGCTTAATAATTGCAACAAGTTGTGAACCTTTCATGGGAGTATCCCCCTTATCTTCTATCTGTTATGAGCATACCACGTATTGACCATCAGTGCGGCAAAATATCGCTCACTTTAGTAATTTTTCGGTCGACATCGGTTTCTGCCGCGGTCTAACGGCGATTGCCCCAATCCCGCAAATCATCCCTAAATAATTGGTTAAAAACCGCCACAGTAGCATCGCCAGCACCATTGTTGCCGGGTTGCCAATGTACATCGAAAAGATTGTTTTAAAACTGTATTCCGCACCCCCACTACCGCCAGGAATGGGAAAAATCGATGTGATAATGACAATCATGACGTGCAGGGCCATCACCTCAATAATATCAACGTCCGTAACGTGCAATGACAGCAGAACGAAGTACGGCACGCTGTAATACATGAGCAGTTGTATCATGGTCAAGATGGCTGCACGGAAGACCTTTTTCTTTGCGCGCTTGAGGTGCAGACTCTCGGCGTAAAACGTATCAATTTTGGCTACCAACTCAAGTTCTTTCACGTCCCGTCGTTCGTGGCCGATGAACCAACCAACCGGCTTCATTGCCCAATGCAGTAACTTGCGGGTGAAGCGGTAATAGTACATCACCAGTAACAGACCCACGATCACCGAGACATGAATAATCATGCCAAAGGCAATCAGGAAGGCCAACGCACCAAAATGCATGGCAACCGTACGGAAGGCGACGAAGATAGTGAACACAAAGTTAATGAGCACCATGAACTGGTAAACAATAAACTTCATGAGCAGTACCGAGCTGGCCCGGCCACCCTCAACGCCACTTTGCAACATTGCTACCAGTTGGGCGGGCTGCCCACCGGCGGCAAACGGTGTGATGGCGTTAAAGAGCTGCTCTACTAGCGGCACGCGCAACGCGTGGCCAAAGGGCATACTTTGTTCCCCCTCGTGCCGCAACAACACCCGCAAAACGAACGTCTCCATCACCCAGGAGCCCAACATCATAGTGACAGCAACTAACAACCACCAAACATTCAGGTGTGTCAGTTGGCGTACAACCTGGTGTGGATTCAATGTACGGCTTTCCCAGGCAAAAATGGCGATACCCACAATCACCATAATAATTGCTACAAGCTTATTCTTCGAAGTCACAGCTGGTTCCTCCCGCGCATCCGCTTATCTTTGCTGATCACGATGGGCACCAAATCCGCGTCGAGGTGCTAACTGCGCCTGCGCGGTGTAGAAATCGTGCCAGGTCCGCGCGAGCCGGTCCTCGGAGTATTCAGCCGCAGCCGCATGGCTCAAATCCTGATAGTGCCGCCAGATGCTACGGTCATCAACGACTCGCTGGATTTGCTCATCCATGGCGTCGACATCTTTGGCCAGCATTGCGTACGGCCGAATAATTTGATCGTACAATTCCAGGTCCCGCACCATCACTGGTGTACCAGTTGCGAATGCCTCTAGGACCGCCATCGGGAACAACTCCTCAAACGAGGGCAATAAAAATAGGTCGGCCGCATTATAGTAATCCACCATGGTTGGCCGCGGGATAATTCCGGTAAAGGTCACGTTTGCCGGTGGGTTATCCACAGCCTCTTTGAGGTGGTTATAGCCATTCGTGATTTTCCCGAACGAAAAGCCCCCCGCCCAAATAAACGTCAGTTCGGGGTGGCGACGCGCCAACGTGAGAAAATCGTCAACACCTTTGCGCTCTTGCACCTGCCCCGCCCCAAAGACCACAAATGCGTCGGGAGCAATTCCCAAACGTTGTCGGATATCAGCCTTAGTCGCAGCATCGTCCTCATGAAAGGTTTGTTGCGAGACAAAGTTGGGGATGTATACGACGTGATCTGGGTTAATGCCATACTGGGCTAGCTTAGGAATGAAATTGGGATTGACTACCACAATTTGATCCATACGCTTGTAAAAAGAAATAACATACTTATTCAATACGCTTTGCGCCACGCGTGGTAGGGTCAGGCTAGACTCCAAGGTATCGGGCAAAAAATGCACGTAACCAATTTTGCGACCCCGCCGCTTGCTGAAGGTCGACGCATAAAACTGCGGGTCAATGGTGTGGTAATGACTAATATCGCTACGGCCATAGTCGTTAATGCGAATATCAAAGTCATCAGGAAAGTAGCGTCGCAACAGTGATATGAGCTCGGTATACACCGAACCCACGCCCTGACCAGCAACCTTAGTGGCAGAACTGAACATATGGATCTTAATCATTAATACTGTTCCTCCGTCTTACCCGGTGCAACCGAATGGGTCCACGATTTTCCCGCCCCGCGATTGCGGTCTGGTAGTAGACCGTTGCGTCCTGGTAAAACTGCAAGATGCGGTTACCAAATTCGTCAGCAGAAACTGACTGCAACTTTGCACTACGCGCATCGTCATTGCTGTACTGCTCGGGATAGTCCAAGTAATCCACAACCTGTGCGGCCATCTCGGACGGGTTCTTGAAGGTGCGTCCGATTGCGGGGTCATCCAGGAGCGCGTTAGTGTAGTCGCCCCGCAGTGCTAGAACCTTCACACCTGAAGCCATAGCCTCAATGTAGGTTAGCCCCTGCGCCTCAGAATCACTCGCGGACACAAAGATATCCCCTGCGTGATAATAGTCTGCCACCTCATCATGGTTAACTTCACCGAGAAAACGGACGCTGTCGCCCAACTCCAAGGTTTCGGCCTGTTCTTCCAAACTTTCGCGCGCCGGACCGTCCCCAACCACTAACAACACAGTGTCGGGATGCTGACGCAAAATACGCGGCATGGCATCAATGACCCGGTCAATCCGCTTTTCGTAAGCCACGCGGGAAACGGACACCAACACGGGGACATCATTTAGTCCCAATTCGCTGCGAATATCCCGACTAGGTGCGTGATCGTATTGCAACATGTCTACCCCGGTGGGAATAATCCGGATGGGAGCGCTAATACCGTAACCCTCGAGCGTGGTCTGCACACGCGCACTAGGCGCCACTACACCAGAATCGTTATGCAAAAAGGCGCGGGAAATCTGTTTGACATGGTACGGCCGCAACAGGTGTCCGTTCATTACGTAATGTAAATAATCTTCGTACATTGTATGGTAAGTGTGCACCACGGGTATTTTGAGGTTACGCGCTACAAACTTGCCGATGTACCCCAGGGCAAACTCAGTCTGCGTGTGCACAATGTCCAGGCGCAACTTTTTTGCTACCTGCAGGGCGTGAAATAACCCCCGAACGGCAATGCGCCGGTCAGTAAAGGACACAAAGGGTACACTAGTAAAACGAAATATATTCGGTTCCTCGGTTCCTTCCGGTACCTTGGGGTCCGTGGTAGTAAAGATATACACGGAGTGGCCCTTACGTTCCAAATCAGTTTTTAGGGTTTTAATGGACGTTGCTACACCACTAACCTGTGGAAAGTATGTATCGGTAAAAATGCCAATATTCACGCCAATCCCTCCTCAATTGAATGCTTATTGTCAGTATAAAGATTTCCGCCGACGGGTGCAATTCGCATTACCCGACCACGTACCTAAGTATACAGATTATTATCACGCAGGAAGTGCACTGCACACATCAGTCTGAAGGCCGAAGTTAGCAATAAATATTCTTTGCGTGGCTGCACGGAGAACAGATTAGGCTACCAACCTTATCGTCAAGATTTAAATGCATATTGACCAACACCTCTATGGTACCAGCTCTTGATCGGTAACCAGATTCTGCGGGCCACGGTTCAGGGGATGGAGAACGCCCCTCCTTCCCTGGTGCCCCAAGGAGTTATGTGGGGACGAGGTGACCCAAAAAGCGTGATTTGGGTCACTTGGTCACCTTTGGTCACCTCGATACCCCCAAACTCCCGAGAACTTACGAGAGCAAAAAAAAAGAAATGCCAATAAATCAGCATTTCTACGACCTTACGAGAGCTTACTAGAGGTACCAAACTCTCAAAACTACCGGTGATCGGGGTCGAACCGATACTCCCTCAACAGGAACTGGATTTTGAATCCAGCGCGTCTACCAATTCCGCCACACCGGCATAACAGGTATATTCAATTTCCCGCGGCAAGCCCGCTGGGAAGGCGGTAATCGGATTCGAACCGACGATTAAGGTTTTGCAGACCTCTGCCTTACCACTTGGCTATACCGCCATCAAAAGTACCCCAACTGGGGATTGGGATAGCTGGATTCGAACCAGCGCATGACGGAGTCAAAGTCCGTTGCCTTACCGCTTGGCTATACCCCAAAAACAAAGGGCGGTATGTGGGAATCGAACCCACGTGTGCTGGATCCACAAACCAGTGTGTTAACCACTTCACCAATACCGCCATAATGGTACCACAGGGATAGTAGGAGTTGAACCCACATCGACGGTTTTGGAGACCGTTGTTCTACCATTGAACTATATCCCTATATATGGGGGATCTAGGATTCGAACCTAGGAACCCGAAGGAACGGTTTTACAGACCGTCGCGTTTAGCCACTTCGCTAATCCCCCATCAATGGCGCGGGACGGAATCGAACCGCCGACACATGGAGCTTCAATCCATTGCTCTACCGACTGAGCTACCGAGCCATT
>NZ_BCVS01000108.1:0-7658 GCF_001591865.1 Lacticaseibacillus pantheris DSM 15945 = JCM 12539 = NBRC 106106 | reverse complement strand
GGAGTACCCCACGTAAGCCGTAGCTCACCAACTCGGCCGACGCCGCCGCCAACCCAACCACTTACCCGAACTTGCCTTCGATGTAGTCGGACGTTACGCCGACGCGGGGCGTGGTGAAGAGGTCGGCGGTCCGCGCGTACTCGCGCACATGACCTTGGTGGAAGAACGCGGTGTTGTCGCTCAGCCGCCGCGCCTGCTCCATGTTGTGGGTGACGATGATGATGGTGTACTGGTCGCGCAGTTCCTGCAACGTTGACTCAATCTGCAGCGTCGCAATCGGATCCAGAGCACTCGCCGGTTCGTCCAACAACAGGACATCCGGGCGTAAAGCCAACGCCCGTGCAATGCACAGCCGCTGCTGTTGACCACCGGATAATTCCAACGCACTGCGATCCAGTACGTCTTTGACCTCATCCCACAGCGCCGCACCGCGGAGGCTCTGCTCCAACCGTTCGGCCAGCAACTGCCGGTCACGCATACCGTGCTCCCGTAGCGCCAACGTGACGTTGTCCCTAATCGACCGGGCAAAGGGGTTCGGCCGCTGGAAAACCATCCCGATATGTGTCCGGACCCGGTACACGTTCGCGCTTGCCGCATTGACGTCCGTGTCCCGATACATAATTTCGCCGTGCACCGTAGCAATCCCATCATTCATGCGGTTTAAACAACGCAGAAACGTGGACTTACCCGACCCCGACGCACCGATTAACGCGGTGATTTGGTGCTCGGGGAAACTCAAAGTTGTTGGTGACAGAGCTTCCTGGTCGCCATACCACACCTGTAGTTTGTGCGTACTCATCGCCACCGCCCCATCCGGCGCCATGATACTCGTTGGTAGGTCGTCTGCGGACGCCGGTTCAAACCTTACGGGTGCTGGTCCCAGCGTCGTCATTGGTTGATCCATCATGCTGCCCCCTTTGCTTGCTTACCCGTCAGTCGTCGGTACACCAGCCCGCCTAGTCCGCGGGCACCGAGGTTAACCAGCAATATCACGATGATGAGCACCGCTGACGCCCCCGCCGAAATGGCCTTGGCGTCCGGGGTCACCCCTTCAGTGTTCAGTTGCCAGATGTGTACCGCCAACGTTTCGGCCGGCCGCATCGGGTTCAGGAAACTGCTGGCATTGAATGGATTCCAGTCGGTATAACTGACGTTAATGTTACTTTGCCCCGCCGTGTAAATCAGCGCGGCGGCTTCACCAAAGACGCGGCCGGCGCTCAAAATGATCCCGGTGAGAATGCCGGGGATGGCGGTCGGCAGGACAATCTTGGTGGTCGTCCGCCAACGTGACAGTCCCAGCGACAAACCAGCCTCCCGCTGCAAGTTCGGCACGTCCTCCAGCGACTCCTCAATATTGCGGGTCAAAATTGGTAAGTTAAACACAGTCAGGGCGATGGCCCCAGTCAACACCGAGAAACCCAGGTTAAATTTCAGGGCAAAGACCAGGTAGCCAAACAGCCCCACCACGATGGACGGTAACGAACTTAATACCTCGATGGCGCTACGCACGAAACTGGTTACGGCGTTGTGTGGTGCGTATTCGGATAGGTAGATGCCGGCTCCCAATGCAATCGGCACCGAAATAATGGTGGTCAACACCAGTAGGTACAAAGAATTAAACAATTGGTCGCGGATCCCTCCACCGGCAGTCATGTTGCTACTGGCGGTGGTCAAAAACCGCCACGAAATATGGGGCACACCCTGGAACAAAATGTAGCCTAACAAAAATACCAGGGTGGCAATGACCACGCCCACCAATGTATAGATGACAACGGTGGCCAGCCGGTCACTCTGCTTTGCATTCATCATGATGGCAGTGCCCCCTTTCGGCCCACTAGCCGGACGAGCAGGTTGAACACCAGTGACATGGCCAGTAGGATCAACGCCAAGGACCACAGCACGTTATTTTGCAACGTACCCGGCACCGTGTTGCCCATCTCGGTGGTGAGCGTACTGGTTAACGTTGACGTCGGGGTAAACAACCCCCGTGGCAATACGGTGGTGTTCCCAATGACCATTTGGACAGCTAACGCCTCCCCAAAGGCGCGGGCCATCCCCAAAATAATGGCGGTAATAATTCCCGGTGTCGCGGCTCGTAAGACGACTTTGCGTAACGTCTGCCACCGTGTCGCCCCCATCGCGTATGATGCCTGCCGCAACGACAGTGGCACGGCGCGAATGCTGGCCGCAGCCAGCGAGGTAACGGTCGGCAGTACCATGACGCACAACACAATCGTTCCGGCCAAAATCCCAAACCCAGTACCACCCGCCAGGCGCCGCAAGAACGGCACAACCACGGCGAGGCCAATAAACCCGTACACAACGGACGGAATACCAACGAGCAGTTCGATGACCGCCTGCAACAGCTTTGCACCCCTCCGTTCCGCAATGTCGGTCATAAACATGGCGACACTGAGTGCAAAGGGGGTGGCGACCAGCGCCGCGAGGATGGTCACACTGAACGAAGTCACCATCATGGGCAACGCCCCTACTTCCGGCCGGCCGTTAGAATCGGTCGCCGTTGGTTGCCAGTTGATCCCAAAGAATTCACTCAACGTTACGTGGTTCGTGGTAAACGTTGCCACCCCGCGCGCTGCGATGAAGTAGATGATGGCAACAACTAGTACCACCACGAGGCCGATGCTCAGGTACGTGAGGGCACGACCCCGCGTATCCTGCCGGGTTTCCCGTGATGAATGGGTCAGCTCGTCTTGAATCATTGCGTTTGTACGTGTCAGTTGCATAAAATCACCTTTTCTCGCTGCGAATAAATGTGGGTCGACCACCTACCGACCCTATGTATACGCCCGGTAGGGGATCGGGCGTTAAATGCACTACTTAATCGTGGTTACTTTGTTGTGAGCATCCATCTGCACCTTCATGTTCGCGATGCTGATGTAGCCTAATTTCTTGACCAAGGACTTCTGTACTTTGCTGGACTGGACGTACTTAATAAACGCGTCGGCAGCCTTGTTGTCCTTAGACTTAAGCGTGTACATGTGTTCGTAGGACCAGATCTTCCACTTGTTGGTTTCAACGTTAGCGGCCGTTGGCTTCACGCCGTCAATGTTGAGCGCGCGCAGCGAATCGTTCACGTACGAGAATGCGAGGTAGCTGATTGCACCTGGAGTGGTGGAAACAATCTTCTGCACGGTACCATTGGAATCCTGTTCCTGAGTTTTGATGGCCGTTGCGCCTTTCAGTACGGCGTTTTCAAAGGTGGCCCGGGTACCACTACCAGCCGCACGGTTAATCACCGTAATGGCTTCGTCCTTGCCGCCCAATTGCTTCCAGTTGGTGACTTTGCCCGTGAAGATTTGCTTCAGCTGGTCCATGGTGAGTGACTTAACGTCGACGTCCTTGTTCACTACGGGCGTCATCCCCACCACTGCCACTTTGTGGTCCTTCAGCTTGGACGCGGTAATGCCGGTCTGCTGGTCCGCAAAAATGTCAGAGTTACCAATCTGCACGGAACCAGACTGCACCTGGCTCAGGCCGGTACCGGAACCACCACCCTGCACGGACAAGTTAACCTTGGTGTGGGTGGTCTGGAAATCCTTAGCGGCTTGTTCTACCAGCGGCTGTAGTGCCGTGGAACCCACGGCCGTAACTTTGCCCGATACGTTAGCGGAGTCGGCCTTGGTGTTGGTACTACCACATGCGGCCAGACCCAGAGTCAGCGCTCCCAGTGCGACGGCGGCGGTGACAAATTTGGTCAGTTTCATCAGTGATTACCTCTTTCTTCATTGGCTCTTACAACCATCTTTGCTACAAGGTTAATGATAGTCACGTTGTGTAACGGGTTAGAGCATGGCAAGGTAAAGGTATGTGTTGAGTTTGTATCGGTGGGGACGGGATGTTTACAAAAGGGACGGGTGATTATGCCGCTCCCCCTTTTTAATCGGGACATTGGTGGCGGCAAATACTTCGCATGGTGCACCGACTATGCGCTGGCTTCTACTTGACATTTGGCAATAATACAAACAAGGAGACCAGATTACCCTTGAATAGGGCAATTTGGCCTCCTTTCATCTAGTTGCAATAATTTTTATCGGTTAATCTAGGGATTCCTAATGTTGTTTATGGCTTTACTACGATTGATTTTTGCTCCAAACATTGACCGCAACCTGTGCCCATGCGTTTTGCCGATCATCAATCTGTTCACTAGAAATGGTATCAACAAGGTCCGCTAACGGTCGCGTTTCCTGTAGTTTTGAATTTGCCACTATTCCCGCGCGAATTTTACTATTCTTTCGCACGGTTCGTTCCTCGTTTTTGGTGAACAAGAACTTGTTTCCGATACGGTCGCTATCTTCAACGTTATTATTTAATTGCTGCACCTTAACGTCGTTTAGATCGATATTTTCTACCTCGTCGGGATAAGCCAATTCACTAAGAATATATTTGGCGGCCCGCTCTGTAGTAATAGAAGCAGTACGAATGTCATCACTAAACTGTGTGTCACTAGTCATTTGGTCGGAAATAGCTTGATTGATTTCTTCAATAGTATTGATCTCACCACGGTACAAGTTATTGGCAATCGTGGAAAATGCTTTCTCATACTTATTGGCCACTAGTCCACCAATCGTGAAGTTCCGTACCGTAAAACTAATTACCTTGTAGGTAACAATAGCGATATCTTGCTCCGTAAATTTACCACTATCAACCATAACAAGAATCAGCGGATAAAAGGTCTTTGCGCCAAGCAAGTTTAAAACATACAGGTTTTTAAGAAGCGTGTCATCAGTGAAGATGGACTCTCTCTTGGGATCCACCATTGATACATAAAAGTCGGATAAGTCAGCCAATTTTTTTACGAAATCTCTTGCATCGTTGGCAGTCTGAATTTTATGACTTAGTGCACGATACAATTTCTTTTCTGTGGTAAATTGTTCTGTAGCATTCCAATATGAGCGAATAAACTTTGTGGCTAAGGAGGAATTATAGCCCAACGGATCCATCATTTGATCCCAGTGGTGCTTAATATCATTATCGCCCTGGGCCTTTCTAAACAGGTGATTTTTCAGCAAGTCCGAGCTATTAAGGTCACGCCCGCGTGCATTTAGTGTCTCAAAAATTATAAACGCACTGGATTCATCACTTGTTGAAATAAGCATGACAAATTCGTGCTCTAACAACATCTTCTTCTGACGTTCAAGGTACTGAAGACGGGATACCTCCGTAGGTCGGTCTTTATAATCATTACTAATACAATTGTCAAAATACTTGTAAGCCTTGACGAAGTTCTTCTCACTATCTAGTTTTGCCTGACCCTGAACTTCATCGAAATTGCCAGGAACCTGAATCAAGCGACGGAAAAATTCGGCATACTGTTCAGATTGTGTGAATACATATTGATTACCGTGCTGAATGAAATCCGACTGTAGGTCGTCGGCCCGCACACTCGCCTTTGCATTATCGGTCATCTGGGCAAACCGATCACGCAAAACTGCCAGCATAATAATCACTGTAGTAACACGTTGCTGACCATCCACAATGTAGGCCTTACCGTCCAAAGTATTTACAACGACCTGTCCTAGGAAATGGTCATCTTCTTTACTAGCCACAACTTCCTGCAGATCTGCCCAGAAGTCATCCCACTCATTATTATCCCAGGCATATCCACGTTGATATGCAGGAACCGCAAAGTTGGAGTTTTCTGATAGCAGGCTTTGTATTGATTTACGTGCGAAATTCATTTCAGTCATATTAGCACCCCTCCATAGTTATATTCCACTAAATACACACCGTGATCTTAAAATTAACACTTGTCATATTCTATTCGGCAGAAAGTGCGTCTAACTGTATCTGCAACTGAGCAGTATTCACAGCGTCGAAGTTCTGACTCCATAAATTACTATTTTTACCAGCGGCCTGTGGATTATTACCCAATGAACGTGACATTTCTACAGTGTTATTAACTAGCTTGGCCCCGATGGAGTTCCACACCGTATCTGGATCAACAGTCCAATCGTAACGGGTACCATTATCCTTAACCAAGGCCCTAAATGCGCCAACAATAGGCAACAACAACCCCTGAGAAATCGTGTACTCTGTATTATGACCGTAATATTTTGTCGTTGTTTTTCGTAACTCAATGCCCTTTATTTTACCAAACTTGCCATTCGGAGTGATGTCACGATACTTATTTGCCATATCTTTTTCAACTAAATCATAAAGCTTAGTAATACCTGGTAGAAGCTGTGCAAGTTTATAGTATGGGTTAGAGGACTCATGTTCTGATGATTCATCATACGAAGTTAAATAATCCTTTAGCACGGCCGCTTTGCCACTATAAGCAGGTACTGGTTGGGCCACCTTTCCTTCAGGATATTTACTAATATTAAAGGCATACATTAGCCTGATTAGATCAGTTGCATCCAACGGTTTCTCGGATTCATTTTCCTTATACGAAATATCGCCTGCAAAAGGCAATTCAGAAATGGCAGACTTTACAAAGTCAAATTTATCCGCCAACTCTGCTATGGCCTTGTCACCAACAGCAACACTCGTGTTTCTAGCTGACGCTAAGGAATCAATTTCATCAATTCCCGTAATGACCTCTAAATGTACATACTGAATCTGATCGGCAGCAATTTTACTCCTCTTTGTCAAAATTGCTTGATAAGTGTGCCCTCCGTCCAGAATTCCATACTGAGATAAATCCGCTTCTGTTCTACTACCGACATTTAGCATGATAACCTTGTTCAGGCTGTCAATTTTAACACCTTTAGCCGAAATCAAAATTCCGCGGTTTTCAACGTAGAATTGTTCTTCGTCGTTTTGTAGACCATCCTCAATTCTACGAAATACCTTGGTTTTTTTATTTACAGCCCGTGGATTGACCTCCGTTGGTAAATTAGATGGCAAATCCTTAACGTCCACTAACAAATGGTAGATAACCTTAGGATCACTTTCATAAGGGCTACTCAAGCGGGCAACGCTGGCAAATGGGAGCTTCTCGATCATGTCTGTAGATTCCATATCCTTTACACCTCTGCAAATTGTTTTTTTAATATCAGCTGATATGATTATCGTATACTGGGTTAACGGTAAATCATATGAACCAAGGTGCATAACGTGATATGACATATAGACAAAGCACCATAAACGACTCGCTCCTACCCACCAGACGGATGGGATACAGAATGCGCGAATTCAGGCAGCATTTTAATAAGTCAATAGCCGAATTTTCTGAGGAATGTTCTATTTCACCACGACAATTAAGCAATTACGAGCGTGGTAAAAACATCCCCTCCATAGACTCATTAGTAAAGATGTCGCAAAATGAAGAAATCAAGGCAGAATACACGTTGGAAGACTTATTTAGAATATTGGTTGTAGAACCCTTAAACAAATAAACTACATCGTTTTCCCTGACGCATTTTTGATCAATAATATTATTGCAAATTACCGAAGGGAGTCATCTCATGAATAAAACTCGCCTAACTTACGATGAGGTCCATCGACAAGTCCAGCGTCTCGCCGACAACGACCTCTACCTTTTCGTTAAAGCTCTCGCCGAGTACTGCGACGAGGCGGAGATTACGCCAGAGCGTTACGACCTTTGGTTCCGCTCAGACAGCTCATTACTGGATGAATCTTTAGAGCATGATCTGAAGTGGTAATAATCGCGCGTATAAAAACAGGGCCACCCT
>NZ_BCVS01000107.1:0-7756 GCF_001591865.1 Lacticaseibacillus pantheris DSM 15945 = JCM 12539 = NBRC 106106 | reverse complement strand
TCACCGTGGAGCGGTCCACAAAGTCGCAGTACCCCACGGCACCCCCGGCGGCCAGAACCGCCACTCGGATCCGCCTCGCCAGTACGACCAGCCACCAGCCACCACTAGCGGCAGTCCACAACGACAAACGAAAAGGCGCGGCCGCTACCCGATGGGGTATCTAACCGCGCCTGTCACTTAAGCTCTAAATAATCGAGTAGCCCGGACCGCTACTATTTACGGTTAAAGACCGTAGCCGTCAGCCAATCACCCATCCGCGGAACCAACGGGTAAAGTACCGCACCTAACTGCATGATTGCGGGGGCATTGACCTCACGCACAGGTCTGTGGAACGCGCGTACAATCCTGTCGGCAAGCTTGTCCGCATTGAGGGTAAACGCAGCGATTGCGTCCGCGTAGTCCTGGGCGTGCGCGTGCGTAAAGAAGTCCGTCGCCACGGGACCGGGGTTCACGGTCGTAACGTTAACCCCCGTGTGCCGTAGTTCCAACCGCAGGGCGTTGCTGTAGGCAATCACAGCAGCCTTAGTAGCCGCGTACACCGCAGACTTTGGGGTTGCAATTTTACCGGCCATCGAACCGATGTTGATAATATGACCAGCACCCTGCCGCATCATTTGTGCACCGGCTAGTCGAGTCATGTAAATGAGACCCAACACATTCACCCGGAACATTCGGTTGGTGATTGCCGCATCAGTCTTCAACGCCGGCAGGAATTGACCAAAGCCGGCTGCGTTGACCAAGACGTCCACGTGACCACCAACGTCCGCTAATAACTGCGCCCAAACTGCATCAATTTGCACGGGATCCGACACGTCCAGTTGGTAAGCATACGCGGGGGTCCCCGCCAAGGCACTGGCCTCCGCCCGCGCACTCCGTAAGGCGTTCACGCGGCGAGCCAAAAAGACCACGGTAGCCCCGCGCCGGACCGACGCCATGCCGATTGCCCGACCCAAGCCACCTGAGCCACCGGTCACTACAACAACCTGTCCCCTTAAATCAGTCATGATCAATCAGCTTCCTAAACGGAATATCAATTTCATCAAGATCACTAACTACACGCGTATTACTGAAAACGGTACGGGCCTCTTTTTGCAATTCGCGGGCCGCTTTGCCCACGTACCGCGCAGAAATATGGTTTAACAACAGCTGCCCAGCATGCGCCCGGCGAGCTAGCTTAGCGGCTTCTAGATCCGTCGAATGGAAGTAGCGTCGGGCCAGCTTAGCGTCCGCCCCGTCAAAGGTGCTCTCGTGAACCACCACGTCCGCCCCGTCTGCCAATGGTAACTCGCGGTCAACCTGCCGGGTATCACCAAAAATGGTCACCGTCCGGCCGGGTTGAGCGTCGCCGATAAAGTCCTGCCCATTGAAAGTGCGCCCGTCAGACAAAGTCACAGTCTTACCGGCCTTCAACTGCGCGTACACTGGTCCTGAAGGAATGTCGGCCTCCCGCACCTTATCAATCAGCAGCTCGCCGGGATGTGGCTTCTCGTGAATGCGGTAACCAAAGCAGGTAATCCGGTGATCCAGGTAATCAGCAGTCACGCTGAACGTCGCGTCATCAAACACGGTTCCGGGTTGCACTACCTCAAAGTTAATGCCGTACGACAGGTGTGTCTGCGTCACCCGTAAGCTGGTTTTAACAAAGTCGGCGATTCCTTTCGGTCCATAAATGGTGAGCGGCTCCGTGCCACCCTGGTTGGACCGGCTGGCCAGTAAACCGGGTAACCCAAAAATATGGTCCCCGTGTAAGTGCGTAATAAAAATCTTGCTAATTTTACGTGGGCGAATTGCAGTCCGCAATATTTGGTGCTGGGTGCCCTCCCCACAATCGAATAACCAAACTTCATTGCGTTCATCCAGCAATTTGAGGGCCAGACTACTAACATTACGACTTCGCGAGGGCGAACCGGCCCCCGTACCTAAAAACTGAATCTCCATGCGTGCCATCCATTCTATTTACCAATCTACGTTGTTTCTCCGGCCTGATTGTGACCAAACAACAGCGTCACTTACAAACCTCACCGGATTATTTTAGCATACGTGGCCGTGACTCTCTACGCGCAGATTGGCGGAGGCCGGATACGTGATAACCATAAAATGGGAGCCGCCACCAAGTGACGACTCCCACAACTGTTACTTTTGATCGCGCAATTTATCCACAATAGTCTTGGCAATAAACGCCGCGTACCGCGGATTGCCATCCGGATTCGGGTGCACGTTATCGTCATAGAACCAGTCCGCATGCCCGTTCGAATAGCCGTTCCAATCGATAATGGTGAGGTTACTATACTTTTTAGCTGAATCAGCCAAAGTGGCATTCACCTGATTCTGCCACTGCCGTGTTGGTACGTGGGTGTTAATCCAAAATACTTGTCGCTTCTTACCCACTGTATGCATCAGGTCGTCAATCTGATCGGAGGTCACCGGACCGTTCGTCCCTAGACCCACAAGCACGTTGTTGGCCAGCGTACCGTCCTGCGCGTATTTCTTAACGATACCAATACCATCAGCAGCTTGCCGGCTAACCGCAGCGTCAATAAACGATTGCGGGAAAATCTGTTCTAGCAACGGCTTACCATCGGCCATCACCGAATCGCCGACACCCGTGAGGCCCACATTCGCGGCGTAAGCAAACTCATCATCAGTCAGTCCGTACTGGGCAAAGTCGTTCTTGCCCACCTTTTGGCTACTACTGGAGCTGCTACCACTGCCGGAGGACTTATCCTTCGCCTTCTGGGCACTGAGCGAAGATTTGTACGCGGCGTAGCGCTTCCTCTCCGCCGCCTTTGCTTTAGCAGACTGTGCCAGGTGCTTCTGTAGCGCCGTCTGTTGAACCTTGGCGTGCGGAGCCTGAACGACACCGGTCATCCCCACAGCGAACGTCGCCGTGAGCACCACCGTCACCGCAATCTGTGACGGCTTCAGGTGACCCCACCACGTGCTCATACGCTGTGTAACTGGTACACGCTCACTGCGTGGTTGTGCGGGTTGACCACCAGATAGCTGACGCTTAAACATCCAGTGTGCCGCGGGCTGTTCAACAAAGCGGAACGATAGCTCGGTCAATAGCACGATGATGAGCACTTCAGCAATCGGGTACGCCCACGGATGGTCCGCCACGTGCGTAAACTTTTGCTCAAAGAAAATCATCACGGGGAATTGGTACAGGTACAACCCGTAACTACGGGACCCCACCCACGAGAATACCGGGTTGGATAACCAGCGGTTCAGGTGTGCCGCTGGATGTGCCACTACCGCAACGAGAATTGTCACCAGCACCGAGAAAATGAACATACCGCCCTCATAGAGGAACGGGTCTTGGTCCTGGACCAACACCACCATGGCCAGCATGCCGACGAGGGCTAACAGGCCGACCACATCCAGCATCCTGCGGGCCGCATCCGTAATGTGCCGTGCTAAGTGGGCACTAGGCCAGATGAAGGCCAAAGCCGCACCCAGCAAGATGGCAAACACACGCGTGTCGGTTCCGTAATACAAACGGCTGGGGTCAAAATGCGCGCCACCAGCAGTAATTTTGTAGAGTACGCCCATCCAGATTGCGGACGCACCCGCGAGTCCCAACGTGATACCCGCCATTTTACCTTTGCTTAACCGAAAAATACCGAATAATAGCAACACTAGTAATGGAAAAACTAGGTAAAACTGGCCCTCAATCGACAGGGTCCACAGATGGGTAAATGGGCTCTCTCCGTCCGCAAAGCGGGCAAAGTACGACTGACCATTGGCAATCTGCCACCAATTGTACAAGTAAACTAGGTTAGTCGCGATAATCGCGTGCAGGTTATGCAACAATCCCCGCGCGAATAACGTAATGTATGCCGCCGTCCCGAATAAAACCACCAGTAGTGCTGGGTACAAGCGGCGGATACGCTTCAACCAAAAATTCTTGAAATTGAACCGGCCCGTCCGGGTGATTTCCATGACCAAGCCGTCAGTAATTAAATACCCGGAGACCACCATAAATATTGGCACACCCAGGTAACCGCCCTTGAACAACTCTGGACGCAGATGATATAAAATAACACCCAATACCCCGATAGTTCGTAAACCATCAAATCCAGTAATATAGCGACGCCTAGGCGCCTTCTTCTTCACGTCCATCGGTTAACCCCATTCACTAATATGGCAAAAAATAGTCGCACCGACTTGCAGATACGCAAACCGGCCTTGTACATATACTATAACAAACTGCCGCAAATCAGAACCCCTACTTTGCACAAAAAAATTGCGAATCAAACAAAAAAGGAGCAAGTGTCTATTTAAGCAAACCAGGCTGAGCCCGTTGCAAAAATAGACACCACTCCGCTATCAGTACATCGTTAATCTTCGTAAATAAAGGTCAAATCACCAATCGAAACCGCATCGCCCTCTTCGGCCCCAGCGTCACGCAAAGCCGCGTCCACGCCCATGTGGCGCAGTTTGCGCGCAAACCGTAGGACCCCGTCATCGTGATCCAAGTTGGCCATTGCGGCTACTCGTTCCACCCCGGCACCAACCACATGGAAACCATCATCGTCCTCTGTGACCTCAAACTGGTCTTCTGGCTCACCTTGGTACGCGTATTCCGCGTTACCGCCGCTTTCACTGGTGGTTTCCTCAAAGAACGACGGTGCTTCAGCGAGTAACTGGGCCGTCGCGTACAACAACGGCTGCAAGTTCTCATGCGTTACACTTGAAATGGACATGATGTGGTCTGCGGCTACACCCTCATCGAGCAACTGCTGCTTGAAGGTGTCAAACCGTTCCTGAGCTCCCTGCATATCCATCTTGGTTGCCACAACGATTTCCGGACGGGACAACATGTTGTCGTCGTACGTGGTGAGTTCCTTTTGAATCTGGTGGTAGTCGGTCAGCGGGTCACGACCGCTGTCGGGATCCATCTCCACCAAGTGCAAAATTACGCGCGTACGCTCCACGTGACGTAAGAACTGGATTCCCAGCCCCACGCCGTCGGACGCTCCCTCAATCAGGCCGGGTAAATCGGCCATGACAAAGTCAGTACCATTGTCGAGGCGCACCATACCCAGGTTGGGTACCAACGTGGTGAACTGGTACGCCGCAATCTTTGGTTTGGCACTAGTGACCGTCGCTAACAGCGTCGATTTGCCCACCGACGGGAAGCCAACGAGCCCAACATCAGCTAACACCCGCAACTCAAGCTGGACGTTGCGCTCCACGCCTGGTTCACCATTCTCGGCAATCTCCGGCGCGGTGTTCTTGGGGGTCACAAAGTGAATATTGCCACGGCCACCACGGCCTCCCTGCGCTACAACCAGTTCATCTCCAGGATTAACGAGGTCGCCAATCAGGGCCCCAGTATCCGCATCAGTGACGGTTGTGCCGGCGGGTACGGGTACCCGCGTGTCGTCAGCCGCACGACCATACATACCCTTGTTTTGACCATTACTACCGGCTGACGCCTTGAAAACGTGCCGGTAACGAAAATCCATCAGCGTATTCAGCCCGGTATCAACGTAAAAAATCACGCTTCCACCACGGCCACCGTCACCACCGGCCGGGCCACCAAACGGTACAAACTTTTCATGACGAAAGGCGACGACCCCATCGCCACCCTTGCCGGCCTTCACGGCCACTTTGACTTGATCTACAAACATAAAATCCTCCAGTACCTGCGTGTCGCTCTACCCCTAAGCATACAGGACACGGGGCCTTGATGCTAGGCTAGAGCGATAATTTAATTGTCTGCGCGGTGGTTTTGCTAATCCCCAGTGCTTGCAATTCGTCCACCGTCGCGCCCTTGATGTTGTTTACGGTCTTAAACTCCCGTAACAACTTACCACGCGTCTTTGGCCCCACACCCGGAATGGACTCGAGACGACTGCTCAGGCTGTTCTTGGAATGCATTTGCCGGTGGAAAGTAATGGCAAAGCGGTGCACCTCCTCCTGAATACGCTCCAGGAGGTAGAAACCCTGGCTCCGTGGGTCAAGGTTGATCGGTTCATCGGCGTCACCAAATAGTAAGGCAGCAGTCCGGTGCTTATCATTCTTCACCATTCCCGCTACCGGAATATCCAGGTTGAGTTCGTCAGCCAACACTTCTTTGGCCGCATTCATTTCGATTGCACCCCCATCCATCAAGATCAGGTCTGGCAACGGTTGGTGCTCCTTGAGTAGACGAGTATAACGCCGGCGGATAACCTCACGGGTGTTCGCGTCTTCATTAGCGCTGTGCTGCCCCTCGTCCTGCGCGAGTTTATACTTCCGGTAATTACTCTTTTCTGGTCGCCCATCGACAAACTGAACCATCGCGCTGACCGGCTCGGATCCTTGGATATGGCTATGGTCGAACGCCTCGATGACGTGGCCAGCTGGCGGCAAGTTCAGTGCCGCCATAATCTCTTCCTGGGCACCCGCAGTCTTGCGGTTATCCAGCTCCAACAAACGGAACTTCTGCTCCAAAGTCAACCGGCTGTTCTTAGCCGCCAAATCCATCAGGGCCCGCTTTTCCCCACGCTGAGGAGTGCGGACGGGCACCCCCAAAATGTCGCTCAACACCCGGTTATCCATACCCTCGGGCACTAACACTTCGCGTGGTTTAACGTTGTTCTTACGGTTGTAGAACTGCAAAATGAACGACTCAAATTCCTCACTGGCTGAATTGACAATGGGAAACAAGCGCTTTTCCCGCTTCATCAACCGCGCCTGGCGGATAAAGAAGACCTGAATGGACATCCAGCCCTTATCCCAGTAAAAGTTGAACAGGTCGCGCGTCGTACGGTCATTGGAGATAATTTTTTGCTTCTCCACGGTGGCCTCAATGTAGCGAATCTGGTCGCGGATATCCGCAGCCCGCTCAAATTCCATATCCGTGGCTGCTTGTTGCATCCGCTTAGTTAGCTGCGACTTGACCTTGGCGGTGTTACCGTTCAAAAAGCTCTTGATGCGCTTGATTTGGGCATCATACTCTTCTTTGGGCACCTCCTTGAAACACGGTCCCAGACACTGCCCCATGTGGTAATACAGGCACGGACGGCCCTGGTAGCCGTTACAGCGCCGCAAAGGGTAAACCCGCTGGATGAACTGGAGTGTCTCTTCGGCGGCATACACGTTCGGATACGGGCCAAAGTAATAAGCTCCATCCTTCTTCACGTCACCCGTAATCATGATTTTCGGATCCCGCTCGTTGGTGATTTTGATGTAAGGATAGCCAGTACCCTTTTTGAGCTTGATGTTGTAGTACGGCTGATACTTTTGAATGAGGGTAATTTCCAGTAGGAAGGCTTCCTTATCCGTGCTGGTGACGATATAGTCAAAATCCGCAATTTCTGAAACCAATTTAGCCGTCTTACCGTCATGACTGCTCTTGAAGTAGGACCGCACCCGGTTCTTGAGGTTCTTGGCCTTGCCGACGTAGATGATTTTGCCGGTGATATCCTTCATCTGGTAACTGCCTGGTAGGTCTGGCAGTAATGCTAACTTTGCCTCGATGTGTGCCGACGCCATCGTTCGACCTCCTTTAACAAAACGTTTGTTCGCTAAGAATATATTTTAGCCACCTTCAACGCTTTATGCAAGTAACGCCGGCCGGACCGGTTCTTGTCCTACGCTGTGATTGCTACGGTAGTGGTTGGCGACAGCGTTGGTCGTGTCGGTGAGCTGCGGCTTACGTGCCCTACGCCATGATTACTACGGTAGTGGTTAACGGCCGCGTTGGTCGTGTCGGTGAGCTGCTGCTTTCGTGGGGGGCTCCATGGTAATCCACTGCTAGGGCGAA
>NZ_BCVS01000106.1:0-7781 GCF_001591865.1 Lacticaseibacillus pantheris DSM 15945 = JCM 12539 = NBRC 106106 | reverse complement strand
AACCGGCCAGACCCGCCACACGGAGCCATCACGCCAGTACGACCAGCCACTAGCAGCGGTCCACCAAGTCGGAGCACACCACGGCACCCCCCGGCCAGACCCGCCACCCGTCACATTTTATCCATCTTCATCCACTCCCGACCGGTGTGGCGGCGTCTTGGGCGTCAGCACGCCCATTAGCCCCACGGTGAACAGGATAATCAGTCCACCGACCGCTTCCCAGAAATCGAGGCGTAAATGCATAAACAGCACACCCGCAACCACCGCTCCCAGTGGTTCAAAGGCGTCCAGTAAGCCAACCACGGTTGGAGCAACGTAGCGTAGACTCACCAGGTACATCGCGTACGCCAAAATGGTCCCAAACACTAACACAAAACCATATGCGGCCCACATTACGGTGGTCATAGCGGGTGTACGCTCCCAAAACGGCCGGTAAGCAGTAATAACGGCTCCACCAATCATCATTGACCATGCCGAAACCGCCACGCCCGAGTAGTGCGCCAATAACCATCGAGGAATCAACGTGTAACCTGCCGCTGCAACGGCCGCCAATAACCCCCACCACAGTGCCTGCGGTGAGATTGCCAACTGGGTCACACGCCCTTTGGTTACTACTAATAGCGTCCCCATCATGGCCAAAGCAATGGTCATAAAGTCCGCCCGTCGCGGCACCGTGTGGGTACTCACTGCAACCCACCCCAAAATGAGGATGGGAGCCAAATACTGCATAATGGTGGCCGTAGCCGCGTTCGACACCGCGACCGTCTGAAAGTAAATTAATTGCATGGTAATCATGCCGAAAAAGGTAAACAGTAGCAGCTGCACCACAGCTTTGCGGCTACGCCAAACTGCTAGCATACCGGACGGATCGCGCACTAAACAATACAAGCCTAAGACAATCCCGCCAAACAGCATCTTGCTACCAATCAGCCATAACAAATCCACCCCGTGGCGAAATAGGTACTCGCTACACGGACCCGATACGCCCCATAGACCCGCGGCCCCGCCTGCGAGCAACATACCCCACAACCGTCGTTTTTGCATAACCACACCCCCATGTATAGGCCTGATTATACGCCGCCCACAACGCCGAACCTAGCCCGTCACGACCACGCGGTTATCAATCACCCCCGCTCCCTGCAAGTAATTATGCATAATGACCGGACCCACAAAGGTAAACCCGCGGCGCTTCATGTCCTGACTGACGGTGTCCGCCAACGGGGAGCGCTGCGGTAAGTCGTGGTAATCCTGCCAGTGCCCCACCTGCTGGCACCCACCCGTAAAGTGCCACACGTATGCATCCAACGTACCCCATTCTGCAATTAACGTTTGCAGGGCGCGCGCATTGGTGATAACCGCCGCCACTTTGCGCCGGTTCCGCATAATCCGCTCGTCCTGGAGCAACCCATCAACCTCAGCTGGTCCCATCGCCGCAATCCGGTCCACATTGAGATCCGCAAAGGCGGCACCGATACCGGCACGCTTGCGCAAAGCCAACTGCCAGCTCAGACCCGCCGCCATAATCTCTAGGACCAGCAATTCAAAGAGGTAGCGGTCATCATGACTAGGCTGACCCCACTCCGTGTCGTAGTAATGCCGCAGCTCTGGCGTGCGGTTCGGCCAGAAATCCTTTGCACGTGCTAACTCTAACTGATTCATGTTCGTTCACCCCATATAGTTTGCCATCAGCGTCATGTGTAATTTCGCCAAAATAGCAGTGGGGACTACGAATTAAAATCGATAACAAAAAAATCCCTACGGCCGAAGTAACCCGGCTGCGGGGACTAGTTTTTGCGCATTATCGCGCCCAATTTAATTCTTCGGTGCGCCTTTGACAATCAGCACGTCACATGGCGCCGTACGGTTCACGTACTCCGTCACGCTACCGACCAGCATGCGCTCAAAGGCGTTGAGCCCGGTAGCACCAATGATGATGATATCCGACTTGTATTCGTGTGGAAAATCGGTCGAAATAACGTTCTTGGGGTTACCAAAACGCACGTGGATGTGCACGTCCGTGACGCCCTCATCCTTAGCGCGTGACTCCAGGCCCTCAAGGTACTCTTGCGCGTCCTGGGTCAGCTGATAAATGGCGTCGCCAGAAATCATACCGCCATAGCTACCAATGAACTGCTTGGTATCAAGGACGTTGAGGATATCCATCCGAGCGTGGTTGGCAACGGCCACCTTGAGCGCCTTTTGAAAGGCCAGGTCAGCCTCTTGGGATCCGTCCACCGGAACTAATAACCGTTTGTATTCTTGTTCCATTCCAATCACTCCCTACTTGTTTGTACCTTAAGCATACGGCGACGCCCGCCCAAAAACAAGAGAAACCGCTTCATTTACTCACGAAAATATAGCGCTGTCATAATCCTTGTGACCGGCGCAATGCTCGCGCAACTGCATGCTGTCATACCGCTTAACATAACGGCGACCATTTTTTTGAGTCTACACAAAGGGGGCCACCATTATGGTCGCCCCCTGATACGCACCACGAAAGTTAGTCGTCGTTGTGCGTTGTTGCAATTAATTCATCCACAAAGACTTCTGGATACTTGCGTTCGATATAAACTTGGTGCCAAACCATGAAGGTCAGGACCGTCCACACTTTGCGGGAGTTGTCCGCTTTGCCTGCACGGTGGTCCGCCAACAACTGACGAACGTAATCCTTGTTGATGTAGTCGTCCACCTGGGCCTCGTTGATAATGTTATCAGCCCAATCGGCCAGCTCATTCTTCAACCAGAAGCGGATAGGCACAGGGAACCCGAGCTTACGACGGTACAACACGTTGTCCGGCGTGAAGCTTTCGGCCGCCTTACGCAGGATGTACTTCGTCGTCCCGTGAGCCACACGCAGGTTCGCCGGAATGGTCCGGGCAAACTTGAAGACTTCCTTGTCGATAAACGGCGTCCGGAGTTCGAGGCTGGCAGCCATCGACGTCCGGTCCGCGTTCAGCAGCAAGTCACCAACCAACCAGGTGTGCATGTCAATGTCCTGCATCCGGGTAATCGGGTCGAGTTGTGCGTTGCGACCGTACAGGCCACTAGTCACTTCCGTGTACGGGTAGTCGGGGTTGTAGTGCTCCAGCAACTGACTCTTTTCGGCCTCACTGAAGATTTTGGCGTTACCCACGAAACGCTCTTCCAAAGGCGTGGTGCCACGCTCCAAGAAGCTCTTACCCTTCATCCCGGTAGGCATCATGTGTGATACACCGCGCAGTACGTGGTTGACTGGCCGTGGCATGTGTTCAAACATGCTCAGAGAATTGGGTTCGTTGTAGATTGTGTAACCACCAAAGAATTCGTCGGCCCCCTCACCCGTCAGCGCAACTTTGCAGTACTTACGGGCCAAACGGGTCAGGAAGTACTGGGGCACTGCGGCCGGATCCGCTAACGGATCGTCCATGGCGTACACGAAGCGTGGAAAGGCCTGCGCAAATTCCTCTGGCGTGATCATCTCGCTGATGTTCTCTACGTCCAGACGTTCCGCGGTTTCCTTCGCAACGTCAATTTCGTTGTAACCTTCACGCTCAAAGCCAACTGAGAAAGTCTTAATCTTAGGGCTGAGTTCACGCGCCAGCGCAACGATAATGGACGAGTCCACGCCGCCGGACAGGAACGAACCCACCGTCACGTCGGCACGCATGTGCTTAGCGACGCTGTCGCGCAACACGTCCGCGAGGTCCCGCGCGACTTTGTCCTCATCCGTCATGGTCTGGGGCGCAAAGGTTGGGTTAAAGTACTGGGTGGTCTTAAACGCCTCGCCCGGTTTCTTGGTGAAGTAGTGGCCGGCCTTCAGCTTGTGCATGGATGGCGTCAAGCTCTCCGGATCCGGCACATACTGGTACGTCATGTAATCTTGCAGGGCCCGGTCGTCAATGGAGCGGTCATCCAGCAGGCTGAGCAACGCCTTCTTTTCGGAGGCCAGGTACACGTTGCCGTCATCCGCTTCTGAGTAAAACAGGGGCTTAATCCCAAAGTGGTCACGGGCACCGTAAACCTCGTGCGTCTGGGTGTCCACCAGCATGAAGGCGAACATACCGCGGAGCTTGGAGGCTGCCTTCTCACCGTACTTCTGGTACATGCCCAAAATAACTTCGGTATCGCTATCGGTCGTGAACGTCTGGCCGTCAGCCTTCAGTTCGTCCCGCAACTCAATGTAGTTGTAGATTTCACCGTTAAACACGATCCAGTAACGCTGGTTATCGTGGGATAGCGGCTGACCACCATGACTCAAGTCGATGATACTCAACCGGCGAAAACCGACCGTAACGTCGTCATCGTGGTAGTATCCCTCATCGTCGGGCCCACGGTGGGTCAAAACTTTGTTCATGTGCTTCACATCGGACAATTGTACTGGCGTACCGTCCTGATGAATAACGCCGACAAACCCACACATATTCGTTCAACTCCTCATTTACATTAAACAACATTTGTTAGCAATCACTAATCCTGGCCGCAACAGCTACCCCCGTGAGTGCGGGGCAACGCTGAATTTAGTGGATAACAACGGCCTTAATACCTTAGAAATAGTACAAGAAAAACCGGATAAACGCAATGTTTGGACCGCTCTGCACGCCTGCGTTAGCATAATTGTAACTTCTGCGTGACAAAGTTAAATATCAAGGGGCTGTGAGGCTCCCGAAATATAACGATGGCCCAGTGGCAATCCCGCACTGAGGATTTTTACTGGGCCATCATTATATGCTAGACGGAGGCACCGCCACCGCCGCTGGAACCGCCACCGAAGCCGCCGCCCCCAAAACCGCCACCACCGAAGCCACCACCGCCGAAACCACCGGGTCCACCCCAGCGGTCATCAGGGCGACTACGACGAGTGCCGTCCAGGCTCATGCCCAGTAATAGCCACGGCCAAACGCTACCACGACGGCGCCCGCCACGGCCTGAGCCACCGGAACCACCGCCAAATAACACCGCGATGATGATAACTAGGATGACAATCGCCCCGACCGCCTTCACGATGAGTCCGGCAGCACTGCCACCATTATCGGAGCTAGTGGTGCGCGCCACGCGGCTTTGTGTGCCGTCCGCGCTCACAACTTTGTAACCATAATGGCGACTAACGACTTCAGCCACACCTTTGAACACCGCCCGCAGCCCGCGGTTGACGTTAGCGGCCTTGCTGGATTTAAGGTCGCTCAGGTGCGCGTTCAGCAGGTTGGCGGACTTGGCGTCGGTCATGTACGCCTCCATGCCGTAACCAACCTCAATGCGCACGTTATTTTTGCCACCATTTTTAGCAAAGAGGATGAGGATGCCGTTGTCCTTTCCCTTTTGCCCAATGCCCCACTTCTGGAACAGGTCGGGCGCGTAACTGTCAATGTCATCCCCACCCGTACTCTTAATGGCTGCTAGTACGACCTGCGGCTTGGCCTTCGTGGTCTGATAGTAGTCATTTTGTTTGGTCACCAGCGCGGTGGTTTCCTGATCCAACAGGCTAATCCCGTCGTAGTAATTCGCGTCCGGTTGTGCTGGTAGCGTAGCGGCACGCACCGCCGTCGTCCCCAGCGTCAACAGGGCGAGGCCTAACGCAAAGGCGGTAACGACCGTCCCCCAGAGTCTACGCATCGCACGTACCTACTTTCCGCTAGTACTACTGCTAGAAGAGTCAGTGTCGAGGTCAACCGATGGTGTGCTGTTCATAGCCTTACTGTCGGCCTTAAAGTACGCCTTGGTTCCCTTACCCATCATGTTGGCGATAATGTTCTTCGGGAACGTCACAACCTTGTTGTTGTACGTCTGCACGGCTTCGTTGTAGCGCTTGCGTTCAACGCTAATCCGGTTCTGTGAGCCCTCAAGTTGGCTCATCAACGTGCTAACCTGCTTGTTGCTGTTCAACGTTGGGTAGCTTTCACGAATCACAGAAATTAACGTGCCCACGCTGCTCGTCATCTCGGCGGTAGCATTGGCTTTATCCTTGGTGGAACTAGCGTTAGCGTAATCTTTACGCGCGTCCGCAATGGCGCCAAAGACCTTTTGTTCCTGCTGCATACTCCCCTTAACGGAGCTAACCAGGTTAGGAATCAGGTCGTACTGCCGCTGCGTAACGTTTTCCACCTGGCTCCACTGTTCGGTCACCTTCTGGTCGGACTTAACAATCGAGTTGTACGAGCTGATACCAAAGATGGCCAAAATAACGACCACGGCCGCCACTACGATTCCAGCGATGGCACCCCCACTTAGCTTCTTCATATTGTACTCTCCTTATATACGGGGGACATTAACCGTCACCCCTTTGAATAGTTATATTGTACCTTGTTCCACGCAAAATTACTCGGTCCAAAGACCTAGATGCCGGCATAAATTAATTAGTAGTATTTCTTTAACTTTGTGGGCCGTGTCATCATGCTACAATAACGTTGTGAAAGCGTGCCAGGGGTTGGTCCGTTACACTGGGCGTGTAGAGGAGGAAAATAACAATGAAGAAGAAATACATACTCACACTGGGAATCGCCGTACTACTTGTTTTGGGCGGGTGCGGGGCTAAGCAAAGTAGCTCGGATCAGTCCAGTAGTAGCAGTAGCTCGCAGCAGGTCACCAAAGTGGCGTACCAAAACCTGAGCGCCAAGCAACGCAAGCAGGTATCATTCCGCTTTCAGGCGAAGAGCGACGCCGGCAGCGATACTTTGTACAACGTTACCGCCAAGATTACAAATAAAACCAAGCGGGCAATCACGTTCAAGCGGTCGGCGTTCTTTATCGACCAAACTGCTAGTGGCAAAACCATCAAGGCGGACGCTACCGGACGGGTAACGGTGCAACCGGGTAAAAAAATCACCATCAAAAAGTTGTTTATTGACGTTAACGTCAGCGTCTTTAAGGGTGCCGGAACGTTCTATTACCTGAACACCGACTACCCGCTGGCGTACACGTACCACGCCCACCAGGGTTCCGGCACCACCGCAACGAGCCTCAAAGACAGCGCGGCAAAGGCTGCGCAAAGTCAGGCTGCCACTACTACCAGCTCAAGTAGTAGCGCAGCGACAAGCAATTCAAGCAGCAAAGCTACCAGTGCCAATGCCAACAGCACGAGTGGTTCTAGCAACTCGAACGCGACTGCGGGCAGCAGTACCGTGAACAGCAAAAACCTGACGCAGTCCCAACTGCAGGCATGGGCATTCAAGCATGCGTCCGCAGGTTACACCTTTGCCGTTACCCCCAACGATTTCACCTTCACCTTTGGCACTAATAGTGACGGGGAAGCAACCGTCACTGTGGCGGAGAACCATAGTTCAAGTAACATGCAGGCACAAAACGCGGACCCTAATACCAACCCAACAGTAGCTAGTTACACCGTGAACGCACAGGGCGAATTGGTTAACACCTACACACAGCAGGTGGTCGCATCAACGTACGACGCCAACTAGGACGAATTGCAACCATTTTTTGCATGTTTTGCGTTGAGAATGGTAAGTTCACCCAAAAACGTCAATGTTCGTTGACGGTATTGAGGGCGACATTATATACTTTAAGAGTTGAAAAGAGGCCATTGGGGGTGTAGCCCCAACGGCCTCAACAGTTCAGAATGATCTTGGTGGATCAGGGTTAACCCTTGCGGTTAGCCTTTTTTATTTCTCGGTAGGCACGCGCTAACCAGTAGCAAGCACGCGCCGCGATCAATAACGCAACGGCCGCCGGGACCATTACGTCCACCTCGATTCTTCCTTTTCATCATGATTGGCATCTCCGTTCAGATGGGATATTTGAGGGGTACCCCAATCATTCGGAGAACTGTTCAGGGCCGCCAACGCAAGTGCGCT
>NZ_BCVS01000105.1:0-7921 GCF_001591865.1 Lacticaseibacillus pantheris DSM 15945 = JCM 12539 = NBRC 106106 | reverse complement strand
AACCCGACCTACGCTGCCGGTTACCACCAGCCTAGCAATCTACGGAGTGGTTCACAAAGCCGCAACTCCACCACCACTTTGCCAGCACAGCACTCACTATACAAAAAACGTCCTGCAACCATCTGGCTGCAGGACGTTTCATTTACCTAAGCATTTTCTTTGGCAACGGGACGCCAGATACCCAGGATCAACCCGGCGACGACGGCACCGACAATCAGCGATACCAGGAACCCGACTTTCTGGTTCGTCAGGGCCAGGGCAACGATCCCACCGTGAGGGGCCGGCACGTTCACCCGGAACAGCTGGGTCAGGGCACCGGCAATTGCGGAACCGATGACGGAGCTACCAATGATGTGCACGGGGTCAGTGGCAGCAAACGGAATGGCGCCTTCAGTGATGAAGGTTAGACCCAAAGCGTAGTTGGAGATACCAGACTGACGTTCCTGTTCGGTGAACTTCTTCGGGAAGAACGTGGATGCTAGGGCGATAGCCAGTGGTGGAATCATCCCACCAACCATGACGGCGGCCATCCAGCGACCATCAGTGTAGTTGGATGCGGAGTAAATCCCGATGGCAAAAGTGTAAGCGGCTTTGTTGAAGGGGCCACCCATATCGATACTCATCATCGCGGCGAGGATTGTACCCACCAGGATGGCGTTACCAGTGCCCATGGATTCCAGGGCGCCAATCAAAGCACCGTTGATGGCAGCAAAGATTGGGTTCACGATGAAGAACATGACCAGACCAATTAACGCGAGGCCAATTACCGGATAGATCAGGATGGTTTTCATCCCGTCCAGACTGTGCGGCATGTTGGCGAACAACTTCTTCAGGCCAACAACCATCCAGCCGGCAACGAACCCGGCAACCAGGCCACCCAAGAATCCGGCTGGGTTCTGGGCTTTAACGAAGGATGCGGCGGTCAATGTCGCCATCCACCCACCAACGAACCCGGGCATGAGGGCCGGCCGGTCACCGATAGAGACGGCAATGTAGGCGGCTAGAACGGGAACCAAGAAACTGAAGGCGTAGTTACCCAGGTTGTTGGTGAACGTGAACAGTCCGGAGTGGGCACCCGCGTACCGTTCAAAGATGAAGGAGATGGCCATGATGATACCACCACCAACCACGAACGGCAGCATGTTCGATACACCGTTCATCAGGTCCTTGTAGATGCGGTTCCACAAGCTGCCGGATTCTTCCTCTTCGTCATCCCCGCCGGCACCGTTGCCGTGGAAGATGGCACCCTCGTCGTTCAAAGTGGTGTTAATCAACTCTTCTGGCTTCTTAATCCCGTCAATTACGGGGTGGTTGATCAGGTGCTTGCCGTCAAAGCGGTCCATATCGACCTTCTTGTCGGCTGCGATGATGACACCTTGGGCGCGCGCAATGTCGTTGGCGGTCAGCTTGTGCTTAACCCCTTCAGAGCCGTTGGTTTCGACCTTGATGTCGACGCCCATCTTTTCGGCTTGTTCCTTGAGCGCGGCTTCAGCCATGTACGTGTGTGCAATCCCGGTAGGACAGGCCGTTACGGCCACGATAAACGGCTTTGCGCCGGTCTGGATGGTCGCCGTTTGTGGGGCAGGGGCCGCTTCCTTAGCGTCGTCCGCCGCGTCTTTGGCTTCCTTAGCTGCCTGAGCGGCACTGAACAGGCTGACCACGTCGTCAGGTGTCTGGGCCTGCTTCAACTGGGCGACTAGGTCCGGGTTGATGAGCAGGGAGGATAATGCGGCGAGGGCCGCCAAGTGGGTGTTGTCGGCACCTTCAGGGGCGGCAATCATAAAGAACAGGTGGACCGGCTGGCCGTCCAGCGCGTTGAAGTCAATCCCGGCGTCGCTCTTGGCGAAGAGTACGGTCGCACGGCTTACGGCTTTGTCCTTAGCGTGCGGCATGGCGATGCCGTCACCGATACCGGTGGTGGATTCACCCTCACGCTTGCGGATGTCATCACCGTAAAGTTTGGCGTCAGTAATAATGCCTTGTTCGGCGTACTTGGCAACCATCTCATCGATGGCTTCCTCCTTGGTCGTGGCCTTGAGGTTCATAATCATGACGTCTTTAAGTAGTAGTTCGCGAATGTCCATGATAGTTGCTCCAATCCGTTTGGTTTATAGTTATTCGATGCTGACGGTGGCCAGCACAGCGTCAATCTTTTCCTTATCGGCCAGGTCGGTTGAGAACGCGGTGGCGCTCCCGCAGGCGATGGCCGTTTTAAAACTCGTGAGTGCTTCGTGCGTCTGGGCAAAGGTGCCAGTGAAACCGGCCAACATGCTGTCGCCAGCCCCAACCGAGTTCTTAACGTCGCCCTTAGGTACGGTGCCGTGCCAGGCGTGGTCCTTAGTAATCATCAGTGCACCCGCACCAGCCATCGAGACGAGGACGTGTTGCGCGCCCATTTCGAGTAAGCGGCGACCACGTTCCACCACCTGCTGGAGGTCGGTGTACTCGTTGTCGGAGAAGAGTGCGGCCAGCTCGTGGTGGTTCGGTTTGACTACGAGCGGGTGCTCTGGCAACGTGTCTAGCAGCGCCTGACCGGTGGTGTCGATGACGAAGTCGGCCCCGTGTTGGTGAATCAGCGGAATCAGGTCGCGGTAGAACGAGTCGCCCAGGCCTTGCGGGATGCTACCAGCCATCACGACGACGTCTCCAGGCTGGAGGGCATCGAACTTAGCTTTGAACGCCGCAACGTTGTCCTCCGTAATGGTGGGGCCAGCGCCGTTCAGCTCGGTCTCGCTATCGGCTTTGAGCTTGACGTTAATCCGCGTGTCGCCGGCTGCTGGTGCAAAGTCGGTGTGTAGGCCCAGCGCGTGCAGGCTATCAGTGATGAATTCGCCGGTAAAGCCGCCGTTGAACCCCCAGGCTGTCGTGGGAATGTCGAGGGCCTGCAGAATCCGGGAGACGTTGATGCCTTTGCCCCCGGGCAGCTTGACGGCACTGGTGAGGCGGTTGACCGCCCCTAACTCCAGGTGGGGCAGGCCGATAACATAATCAATGGCGGGGTTCAGTGTGACTGAGTAAATCAAGTGCAGTACCTCTTTCTATTGCTGACGGACAGTCGGTGAATGTAGTGAATCAACGATGTTGCGACATTCATTGTACGGACTGCCCAGCGTCTCGATATCAGTGGTGATGATGGTGTGGGCCCGTAGCCCTACAATCTGGCTAAAGCTGGCCTGGTCGAACTTACTGTGGTCGGCCAGGATGAAGGTATCCACGGAGTGATCAATTGCCAGCCGCTTAATGGCGGCTTCCTCCGGGTCGGGGGTGGTGACCCCGTAGTCCGGGTGGATGCCGTTGGTACCAATAAAGGCGATGTTGAAGCGGAAGCGTTGCAGTTGCTGCGCTGCTTCGGCACCAATGACCGCTTTGGTGGTGGGCTTTAGTTGCCCCCCCAGCATGATGCTACGGATATTGTGGTCGGCCAGCAGTGATGCGTTATCAACCCCCGGGGTCACGACCGTGATGTCCGGAACGTCGTGCAGTAACGGCACCAGGTGCGCGGTCGTCGTGCCGGCGTCCAGGAAGATCAGGTCCCCGGCGCTGACGGCGGCCACCGCGGCTTGGGCAATCGCTGACTTAGCGTTAGTGTTCTGGTTGGCCTTCACCCGGACGGTCGGCTCGTCGCGCAGTCCGCCGCGGCGTTTGGCACCACCGTGGATCCGCTCGAGTAGACCTTCGTCCTCGAGGTCCGCCAAGTCGCGGCGGACGGTGGACGACGAGGTGGCCATGTCCGAGCAGAGGCTCTGGACGCTGACCATGCCGTCGCGGTCGAGCACGTGGAGAATATGGCGTTTGCGTTCGTCTGTAAGCACTTTCATCACCTTCCTGAACTTATTATACACGGAAAGTAACCATTGGCAACCATAAATGCGCAAAAAGCGTCAAAAAATGTCCAGGTGACCGCACAAACATTGCCGTTACAGCATTCGCCTATCGATGTAGTTTGCGAATTGGGTGCTGATTAACCGGTAAATACGACTTATTTACGTACATTAGGACATTAAAAGGCGACACCGTGCACACTTTTGGTGACTTTGTTTGGCAACCTATATCGAAAGAATTCAAAATAGTTGTAGCAAAGCGGCTATGGCGGGTGTACAATCTATTTAGAAAGATATCTAAATAGGGGGGCGAGCCAAATGGCAATGACCGAAACGTTAAAGGCGATTGCGGACCCGGTGCGGCGTGAGATTTTGGAGTTATTAAAGCAGCACTCATATTCTGCCGGCGAGATTGTCGACCACTTTGAACTGAGTCAAGCAACCGTGTCCTACCATTTAAAACTGTTGAAGCAAGCGGAATTAATTTCGGAGCGGCGTGAAAAAAACTTTATCTACTATGACATTAATGCCAGCGTGTTCGAGGACGTGCTGACGTGGATTTACTCGATTGGAGGCTCACATCATGAATAAAACTAACCGTGTTCTGGCTTTTACGATTGCCGTTATCTGGGCGCCCGTACTGTACGGGTGGGCCCATTATCCGGAATTACCAGCGCGCATGGCCACCCACTGGGGATTTAACAACCAGGTTAACGGGTGGATGCCTAAGGCGATGGCTGTTTACGGCATACCCGTGTTGATGACGTTGCTACAACTACTATTGGTCGGTATCACGCGGTTGAATGCTAACCATAAGGGCGAGGCGGTGCGCTTTGAACGGTTGCTGTACGCCATTATGCCGACGATTACAGTTATCCTGTACTTCACGACGATTCAGGCCAATCTGGGTAGTGATATCGACATTCGGCGGGTGGCAATCATCGTAGTGGCCATGATGTTCATGGGGATGGGTAACTACCTGCCAACAGTGCCCGCTGGCTATAACCGGACGCTGAATGGTATGCACAAAGCCGCGGCGGACCCTCGTACCTGGCCGCGAGTTGCCCGGGCGATGGGCTACACGATGGTCGGTGGTAGTTTGTTGATGATTGCCAGTCTGTTTGCACCCCCGATGGTGTCCGTGGCGGCGCTGGCAATCGCGGTGGTTTTGCTGCTGGCCGTGAGCTGGTGGGGGTACCGACTGTCGGTTCGGCAAGGATAATTATCGTGATGGCCGTGGAAATGAGGTCGTCCACCAAAAAAGCATCGGCCCACGTTGACGCGGGACGATGCTTTTTTGGTGTGGCGGAGCGGTGACCAGCTAGTTGTCTTCACCGATGTTGAGAATCTCGGCGAACGTCAGTAGCAGCCACAATTTGGGACTAATGAGTTTGATTGTATTCGTGGGTGTAAGTCGCGCCAGGATGATCTGCGCGTGGCCCCCTTCAGGAAGGTAGTAGGCTGACACGAATCCAGCGTCACTAGTCGACCAGAAGTAGGGGATGGCCGTAGTTTGGTTGATAAATTCAAAAATTTCGATGTCGGTCCGGGCGGCAAGAAAGCGGCGAATACCACGTTCGTCAAAGCCGGTGTACTGGTGGCCCTTGGCGTCGCTTTTGTTGGTGCGGCGCTGTGCCACCAGGTCTTTCCAGACAACTTTGTCGGCATCGGAGAGCGCTGCAATCACCTGGGTGACGGGGCGTGCGTCCTCCGGCTGGCGGTACGTCATCGAGATACGCGCATTGATGTTCAGCGTGTGCGCGATGATGATGGCCTCGGGATGACGCTTAATACGAGCGGCGGTGTTGCGGACCCGCCCCACGCGAGCGAGGTAGCGGACCACCTCCAACACGGTGAAGAATATCAGCACGCTCCACGGCCAAAACAGCACGATGTTAGCCGACCAGAAACTGGGGGTCGTTAATTGGTACCAGTACAGCGCCCCCAAAGTGGGATCGGATAGGTAGACGAACAGGCTGGTGAGTGCTAGGAGGATACTGACCGTCCACATGAGGTCGAGGATGGTGGTCCACAACCGGCGCACCCAAACCGTCGACCACACGACGCGGCCGCGGGTGAGTTGCTGCCGCAGTTGCGCAAGGAGCTCTTCTGATGTTCTGGCCACGGTAATCACCTCCACGACAGCCTTTGATGTGGTGCACTCCTGTTATTATATCAAAGACTGGGCTTGTGACCACCGATGGTTACCAGGATTAAACAGTTTTGGGCTCGAATTACGCCGGTTGAAGGGTGATAACTTTGGTTGCTACGGCGTCAATAAAGTGTTGGTCGTGCTCCGTGAGTAGCATGGTGGGTTGAACGGAATTGATGACGTCGATGAGTTGATCCTGGTTGAATACATCCAGGTAATTCAGCGGTTCGTCCCACACGTAGAGGCCGGTTGGCGTTGCCAGACTAGCAGCGAGCTCCACCTTTTTTTGCTGACCGGCGGACATTTGCTCGATGGGCACCGCAAATACGGACCGTTCAACGCCTAGCTGCTTGAGGTTCCGAAGCAATTCTTGGTAATCAACGCCCCTTTGTTCGGCAAAGTCGCCGAGGAGACCGCGATTATCGGGAAAAAGCTGGCGGACGTGGCTTGCCTGTGCCGACTGCACGACGGTAATTTCGCCGTCAACGTGGCCGGCAAAGTTGCCCTGCAGCGCCCTGATGAGTGAGGTCTTGCCCGCACCGTTCGGCCCCACGACGGCTACCTGTTCGCCGCGCTTCACGGTGAACGAAACCGGCGCGAACAGGGGCTGGTCGCCGTAACTCAGACTGAGGTTGCGGACGGTAATCAGGACGTCGTGGTGGTCCGGTGTGTACAGCATATGGAGCGGCTCGATGTACTCCACGTTTTGCAGCAGTTTTTCCTTGGCCGCAATTTCATCGTCCATACGGTGTTCCAGGTGCTTGGCCTTCTTCATGGTGCGCGCCGCCCGTGCGGTGATGAACCCCTTATCGGCGATGGTGCCGTCGCCCTGGGTGCTCCCCTTCACGTGGCGGTTACCGTGCTTGTCGGCCTCCCGGTTGCCGGACCAGTCCCGCTTGGCCCGCGCGGTGGCCTGCAGTCGCCCGATGTCTTTGCGCAGTTGGGACTGTTCCGCCTGCTCGCGTTGATCCTGCGCGTCTTTGGTTTGCGTATAGGTGGCAAAGTTGCCCTGCATCAGCGTGATGCCCTGTTTCTCGATGGCGAGGGTATGATCGGTGACGGCATTAAGAAAGTCGCGGTCGTGGGCGACAACGATGTAGCCCTGGCGCTTACCGTTCAGGTAGGTAGCCACTTGCTCGCGGCTAGCGTGGTCCAGGTGGTTGGTGGGTTCGTCAATAAGCGGGAAGCTGGTGTTGTCGGCAAACAGTACGGCCAGCAGGAGCTTGGTTTGCTCGCCGCCGGATAGGCTGTCAAAGGGGCGGTAGAGGGTATCGCTGGGCACGCCCAGGAGCGTTAATTCACGCTCAACCATCCAGGTTTCGCTAGTGGTAATATCGTCGATCACCATCCACGCGTCACGGGAGGTGTCACGGACCGGTTGCGGAAAGTAGGTGACGGGTACGGGCACGTTGATGCTGCCGGTGCCGGTTAGTTGCCCACGCAATAGGTTGAGCAGGGTGGATTTACCGCGCCCGTTACGGCCGGTTAAACCGAGGTGCCAACTGGTATCGAGGGTGATGCTTTGGTCGGTGAAAATATCGTCCTGGCCGGGATAGGCAAAGGTGAGGTGGTTAATAGTAATGGTGGACATGATGGACCTCCTTGGGGATACGCAAACGCCGCCAGTCCGGGTGGTGTAACCAGACTGGCGGCGCGTTTATACAAAGCGGGCATGGTGCCCCGACTTTGCGGACCGGACCTTGAAGCGTTGTTCTAACCAATCATGGCGACACCAAACGGAACCAGTACGTTGACTGGCGGCGTGGTGACATGCAACTGTGATTGGTTAGTTCTTCAATGGCCGCGGCCTCCTCTCGATTTCTACTGCCAATGTTATACCATGCCGACCTGACGTGCGTCAACGGTAGTGGTTGGTGACGGCAGCGTTGGTCGAGGTGGTGGGCTCCGGCTTACGTGGGTGCTCCGCGGTAACCACTGCTAGGGCGAA
>NZ_BCVS01000104.1:0-8097 GCF_001591865.1 Lacticaseibacillus pantheris DSM 15945 = JCM 12539 = NBRC 106106 | reverse complement strand
GTTGAAGCAGCAGATTCGGCAACCGAAGCGGCCGACGATGCTACCGAAGCGGCGCTTGATGCAACACTTTCAGCTGATGAAGCTGTCGAAGCGTCACCATTTGAAGCCGCGGAACTAGCTACAGAAGCAGCGCTCGACGCTACCGATGCCGCACTGGATGCGTCCGATGCGGCGCTCGACGCAGTCGAGGCAGCCGACGAAATCTCGGTGTTGTCTGGGTTAGCGCTAGCGGCGGAGCTAGCCGTCGATGCGGCACTCGATGCTACCGAGGCGCTCGATGACGCGGCACTTGCGTAGGAGCCAGCGTTGGTTGCGCTAGAGCTAGCTGCGGATGATGCGGCGGAGCTATCATCACTTGTTGCCGCGGTACTTGCAGCACTCGCGTAACTCATTGCGGCGGATGCTGCACTTTGAGCAACTTCCTTTTCCTGAATTGCGGTACTGTCAGCAGCCGAAGCTACGGCAGCATATGAAGAAGCTGCGGATAGGTTACCAGCAGCATCTGCAATGGATGCTGCTGTAGCGGCGCTAGAGGCTACGGTTGCTGCGGATGATGTTGCAGATGCAGCTGTCGAAGCGACAACTGCGACACTATCTGCCGAACTTGCAGCAGCACTGGCATCACTACCAGCATCTGCATATTTATCAGCAACACCTGCGTAACTAGTAGCGATACTGCTAAACGTGCCGGCATCAGTTGCATTAACTGCAGCGTTAGAAGCGGAAGACGACGCCTGAATTGTGTACTGGCTCGTAACCGTTAACTCTGCAGGTCCAATCGTTGACTGGTTGGTCTTACCATTGGAAGTAATGGTGGCAACCACATAGTAGTACGCATCATCGTCTAGGGTGACATTACCCAAGTCGAGGGTAGACCCGGTTGCGCCGTCAATGGCGACACCGTTTGACCCATCGGAATTTTGCGTCTTGTACCACTGATACGTAACCTTCGCTGAAGTGTCTCCACCATTGGTCAGGTCCGTCAGGTTTTCTGGTGTGAAGGTTACGTGATCGCCCACGCTGGCGGTTTGGTCTTCCAGACCATTACCAACCGTAACAATCTTCGAGGCGCTCACAGTCGTACCATCGCCATTGGTTACAGTGACTGTCAGCAATGTAGTCCCCGCCTTCACAGCGGTAAAAGTACCATTGTTGTCAATCGTACCGACGTCCGTATTGCTTGATGCCCATGTCACCGTACCAGTTGCGTTATCGGGGTTAGTGGTATCGCTAAATTGGTAAGTGTTACCGGTGTAAACGTAGTCGTTACCATCAATCGTCACGTTCGTCGCAATGATATCATTGGCGTAGAAGTTGACCTGGGCAACAGTGCTTGCTCCAGCCGTAAGACCCGTCCAGCCAAGCAGAGTACCCTTGTACACCGCCTGGGCTAGAATAGTCTGAGCCGTATTGCTGGTAAAGGTGATTGTGGACTTAGTCCCGTATGTCCCAATCCAGTTTTCACTGGTGGTGGACAAATTGGAAATGTAACCAGCAGTTTGGGCATCGGCGGCAGTCATCCATGTGCCGTCAACGTTTACGTACCAGTTTGCGGCAATCCCAAACCAATCGCTGAGAAAGACGGACTGCATAAACGAAGCAGAAAGTGTCACCGTCTTGCCGACTACAGCGTTTTGATCAGCAGGGTTAGTCACATTACCGGAAGTAACACCCATGTTACCCCACATCCACGCATCACCAGAAGGATCGCGTTGATCGGACGATGTGTCGACACTGTAGGCAGCTGCACTGGAAGCGGCTGCTGTAGCCAAAATAGCAGTCGAACTAGCAAAGCTGGCATCATCAACTGCGGCTGTGGCTGCGGAACTGGATACTGCGGCGAACGATGCCGCCGCAACGTAATCACCAGCTGATGCAGCAGAAACGGCAGCGGAGGCAGCACTGGAAGCAGCAGTAGAATCAGCGACCGCTCGCGTGGAGTAGTACGATGCCTGAGATGCATAGGCTAGGCCTGCAGCAGCATAACTGGAGCCTAAAGTAGTGTTATTGCTTACTGCGGCAGCGGACTTAGCAATCGATTGTGCCGCGCTAATTGCCGTATTAACGTTAGCCAAGCTGTTAACCGCGCTGGCCGCGGTGCTGTTATAAGCGGTACTTTCGGCGTTAAAGATAATGGCCATCGCGTTGCTAGTCGCTTGCGATGCGTTATTGTACGCTTCGGATGCCATGCTGTTGTAGGTAGCAGCAGTCTGAGCAGCAGTAGACGCCTGAACGTATGTGGTTGCCGTGGAAGCAGCTACGGCGGCGCTCGATGCGACTGCAGCTAAGGAAGCAGCTTGGCTCCTGTATGAGTTAGCGGCCGTGCTGTACGCTGCGGCAGCGCTAGTGAAGGCAGCGCTTTGAGCCACGAAGGCGTTGCTGACCGCGGTCGCGGAGGACTGTGCCTGCTTTGCAAAGGAACCAGCCTGCGATGCACTTGAGGATGCATTAGATGCGTAACTCTTAATCAAGTACGCCGCGGTTGACGACGACGCGGTAGCTGAAGCAGCCAGGAGAATAGCATTCTCCGCGTTGGATACGGCCACCGCACTGTACGATGCCGCAACAATTGCGGCGCTCGATGCAGTGGAAGCAGCTGTGGAAGCATCCGTGGCGTACGATGCTGCTGAGGAGTAGTTACCAGCAGCCTGGGCGCTCGATGCATTACTTGCGGCCGTGGAAGCTGCAGCTGCTGCACTCGAAGCGGCAGTGGATGCCCTCTGGGCGCTGGTTTGCGCAGCCTTAGCGTTACTTGCAGCAAACGAGGCGTTCAAGTCAGACGTCGTGGCGGCGTTGCTAGTCATATTGTTGACTGCGCTAGTTGCCGCTGACGTAGCAGTTGAGGCGTCCTTAGCTGCACTGGAGGCTACCGTCGCTGATGAACTAGCCTGTGACGGGTATGAGCCGTTGGTGTTGTTTACGACGATGGTGATGATATTTGTAGCAGCGCGACCGGACTGACCAAATCCACCAGAAAGCGTGTAGTAACCTTGGAAATAATAGTTTCCTGAGTACGAAGGAGTAAACGTGAATGAACTTGCAGAACCTACCGTGTTCCAGTTAGTCCCATCAGTCGACTCGTAGATTGTGTACGCTTCATCGTTTTTAAACACAAAACCATTTGACGTAGACATCGTTAAAGTGGCACTGCTGCCCAACGTAATGGCGTCAGAGTTCGCAGCCAAAGTGGCGGATGCGTTCTTAGACCCCGATTGCGGTGTATTCGCCATCGACGCATTGTACTGCGCGGCTAAGCTGGCAGCAGAAACCGTCTGGGCCGAGTACGACGCAGCGGAAGCAGCGGCCTGACTCGTAACGGTGGCTAGCGAGTATGCTTGCACTACGCTCGTCAATGATGTAGCAGCGTAGGATGCCGCCGTCACGTTCGCGGATGATGCCTGGGCGGCGTAACTATTGGCCGACTTAACGTATGCACTACCCTGCGTGGTCGTAATTGCTGCCACGGATGCGGCAGCGCTCGACGCTACTTTGGCAGAGGAAGCGGCGGCTGAGCTAGAAGTCGTAATCTGGGTCGCCGCGTCAGAAACTGCAAGACTAGACGCCGAAGAGTTGTTGGCAGCCGCGGCGGAAGCTGCGGAAGCTGCCACGGTAGCCGCACTCGTCGATGCGGTTGCGTATGACATTGCCTGATTTGCGTAGCTGTTCGCCGTTGCAGCATCACCCGCCTGGGCAGCCGACAGCGCGAACTGGTAAGACATCGCGGCAGACGAAGCCAATGCCTGTGCCTGTGATGCAGCTGTGGAAGCAGCTACCGCCACAGAACTGGCAGCTTCGTAGTATTGCTTAACCGACGTGTTCGACGAATCGTAGCGCATCGCCGTGTAAGCGTTGGCCGCATTGCTTGCAGCTACACTTGCTAATGACGATGCGCTATTCGCTGTAGATGCAGCCGTGTTGGCCAAGCTGCCGGCATTGGCAACGTTAGCGGTTACCGCAACGGATCCAGCACCGGTTGCGGCACTGGCCGCCTTAGCAGCAGCAGCGGATGCAGCCGCCGCCGTCGAGTCAGCTGCCGTGGATGCAGCTTCCTCAGAGGCTGCGTTACCCTGCGAGCCATACATAGCTGCCAGACTAGCGTACTTCACGGTTGCGTCGTACTGTGTCTGTGCTTCGCTATACGCGTTGTTGGCCAAAGCGGCGAGTGAAGCCGCTGATGACGTACCCGCAATAGCAGACATGGACGTAGCGTAAGAAGCCGCACTAGACGCGGCCACAACACTAGCCGATGCGGAAGAAATCGCCGCATCAGTATTCAAAGTAACAGCGGTACTGGCCGCAGTGGCGGATGAGGACCCAACAGCTGATGATGCCGTTGAGGCCGTAGTGTCCGCGGCCGTTGACGCCGCAGTATTATCCGCGGCTGATGACGCTGCCGTAACGGCAACCCCAGCCTCCGCAGCGGAAACGGGCTGCGCAGAACCAAGGACCGCGCCACCGCCAAGGGCAGTTGCGGCGATGAATAATGAGGCAAAAATCCACTTTTTGCCGTCTTTATACATGCGGTACCTAGTATTCTTCGCATTCCGGTTGCGCTTCATGTTAATTAATCTCATCAAAGTGCATACACCTCTTCTTTCAAAGTAGCTACTCTATGCGTAGTTAACCCGCACAGATCCAAACTACAACGCAACAGGCGCGCTAACCATTATTAGTAATGGTTGGCGTCCCTGCCTTGCACATGTCCAACAAAAAAGCCGACAGTATCCGATATTGTTAATGAAACAGGACACAACAACTCAAACAAGTTGCAAAGCCCGACATTTCCCCACAAATATCAGCTTCTGGCAGCAGCAAAATACAAATTATTAAAACTTTAGTGCTAAGTAGATTATAAGTGAAGTCGTGATCTGATTGCAATGGATTTTGTCATTTTTAGACGGTATTGCCCGTTTTGAATCGCTTTACAGAGGCTTTTTTAGACACTTACATTTAATTAGTCTGTTTTTAATTTCTGCCTAGATACCCTCATTAACCACTTGATTAATTGCGGTAATTAATTCAAACAACCATTTATCTGCCCGCCTGTATTCACACTCTGTATTGCTGGGTTTCTCAATAAGACAGGATGGTTAGTCTTCTATTAATGGTACTCGCCCTTGAATTGCTACCGCTTGCCGAATTTTAGCACTCAAGTTGACAGAGTGCTAAAAAGGTGCGATAATACATTATGTAAACAAGAGAACGACGTGAGGCAACTTGTTTGCGGCTGCCAGTTGAATAAGCAGAAGCATGGGTACCACCACGTCGGTGATACCTTTTTCTACGCCCTGAGCGGTGCTCCTGTTTACCCAACTAAGCAAATACACAACCCTGAAGGAGGGAAACATTATGGCACAGTTTTCAGACCCATTTTTCAACAATGACATGGACGACTTTTTCAACCAGGTAATGCGGCGCATGGGCAATGACGGCTCCGCGCGTTACGTCGTCAACGGCCACGAGATGACCCCCGACGAGTTTGCACAATACCGCTCTACTGGTAAGTTGCCCGCACAGTCGACTAACGAGATCCCGGTAGATCAAACCGGCGAATCCGCCCAGAAACAAGGTGGCACCCTGGAAAAACTCGGCCGCAACCTGACCGCAGAAGCCAAGTCTGGCCTGCTGGATCCGGTCATCGGTCGCGAACACGAGATTCAGGAAACCGCTGAAATTCTCAGTCGCCGGACCAAGAATAACCCGATTCTAGTTGGTGACGCCGGTGTCGGGAAAACTGCGGTGGTTGAAGGGCTGGCGCAGGCCATCGTGGCCGGCAAGGTTCCGGAAGCAGTCAAGGACAAGCAAATCTACTCGATTGACCTATCCAGTTTGGAGGCCGGCACCCAGTACCGTGGCTCCTTTGAACAAAACATTCAGAATTTAATCAAAGAGGTGCAGGCGGCCGGTAACGTAATCCTGTTCTTCGACGAAATTCACCAAATTCTCGGGGCTGGCGCTACCGGTGGCGAGGATGGCAGCAAGGGCCTCGCCGACATCATCAAGCCGGCGCTGTCCCGTGGTGAAATCACCGTGATTGGTGCCACCACCCAGGACGAATACCGCAACACCATCATGAAGGACGCCGCCCTAGCACGCCGGTTCAACGACGTGACCATTAACGCACCAAGCGCCGACGACACCTTCAAGATTTTGCAGGGAGTCCGCAAGCTGTACGAGCAGCACCACCACGTTACTTTGCCAGACGACGTGCTGCACGCAGCCGTGGATTACTCGGTGCAGTACATTCCGCAGCGCTCCCTGCCCGACAAGGCCATCGACCTGTTGGACATGACGGCCGCACACCTAGCGGCCCAGCACCCGGTGATGGACAAAGTCGCCCTGGAGGACCACATCAAGGACTTAACGCAGCGGAAGGACGAAGCGGCCCAGAAGGAAGACTTTGAACAGGCTGCCAAGTTGAAGGACGAACTGGCTGCGGCGCAGAAGCAGTTGAACAGTGACGAGGCCACACCTGACCAGGTTACGGCAACGCCGAATGACGTGGCCGCTGCCGTTGAACGGCTGACCGGGATCCCAGTTGCCCAGATGGGTGCATCCGACATCGAACGGCTGAAGGGTATTGGTGACCGGCTCAAGGGCAAGGTGATTGGCCAGGATGAGGCCGTCGATATGGTGGCCCGCGCCATCCGTCGGAACCGAGCCGGCTTTGATGAAGGCAACCGTCCGATTGGCAGCTTCCTCTTTGTTGGCCCAACTGGGGTCGGTAAGACGGAACTGGCCAAGCAGCTGGCCCGCGACCTCTTTGGCAACAAGGACGCCATCATCCGGCTCGACATGTCCGAATACTCCGACCGGACTGCGGTTTCCAAGCTGATTGGGACTACCGCCGGGTACGTCGGGTACAACGACAACAACAACACTTTGACCGAAAAGGTACGCCGGAACCCGTACTCCATCGTGCTACTGGATGAAATCGAGAAGGCCGACCCGCAGGTACTGACGTTGTTACTGCAGGTAATGGATGACGGCCGCTTGACGGACGGCCAGGGTAACGTGGTCAACTTCAAGAACACTGTTATCATCGCGACCTCCAACGCCGGCTTTGGTAATGAAGCATTAACCGGCAAAGCTGCGGTAGACCAGACGCTCATGGAACGGCTCGCACCGTACTTCCGGCCAGAATTCCTCAACCGGTTTAACGGCATCGTGGAGTTCAGCCACCTGTCCAAGGCGGATTTGGGCAAGATCGTCGACTTGATGTTGGATGACGTCAACACGACTTTGGCGAAAAAAGACATTACGCTGACGGTCAGCGACGACGCAAAGAACTGGCTGATCGAGCAGGGTTACGACGAGGCGATGGGCGCACGGCCGCTCCGCCGTGTGATTGAGCAGAACATCCGCGACCGCGTCACGGACTTCTACCTCGACCACCTGGACGCGAAGACGCTCAAGGCCGACCTGGTCGACGACCACATCGTCATCAGCGCACAGCAGTAATTGTGTACGCAAAGTAGGGCTGGAACCCATGTTGGGGTGCCAGCCCTTTTTTGCGTGTGGTCTTAGGTTGGTGTGTGCGAACATGCGGCCGGGTTTGGGGGCTGCGGCTTACGTGTCCTCCGCCGTGATTGTTGCACCCGCACGCTCCAGCCCGTGCCGGGCTTCCCACGGATTCACGTTAATTCGTGCATATTGACACAGACGTTTGGGCGCCAAAGATAACGACGACGCAGGTCCACAATTAACTTGATTCCTGCACCGTCCACTAGAGTAAATGCTATACAAAACGATTCCGTCACACTACTACCGGCCGAGGAAGAATGCGCTAATCCGGGCCATATACAACTATGTGATAGCTACCCGTCGCCTCAAAATTAGTCACGCCTACTTAACCTAATTCAGTATTGCCACCCTCTTTGGAAACCAACCAATTAGGCCTGCTAGTTTGCCTCAAACGTACGGGTACACTCCATAAGATTCATAATCGAACAGCAAATTTCGTTACCCTACTATTTGGAAGTTAAGGGGGCGGCAACGTGCCTGAGATGCAATTGCCGGAGTGACGTGAGGCCGCGTCGGCCGAGTTGACGAGCGTAGGCTGTGGGGTCGGAATGGTAACCACTGCCGGGGTGTAAC
>NZ_BCVS01000103.1:0-8137 GCF_001591865.1 Lacticaseibacillus pantheris DSM 15945 = JCM 12539 = NBRC 106106 | reverse complement strand
AACGCACTACTGGCAGTAATTCCAACAGAACTACGGGCCTGCAGCCGCCACGATCCCCGGCCATATCCCCTCCACCACAACTGCCACAGAAACCTACATTTGCGTGTCACAATCCATGTGCCATTGTTCTTCTAACGACTCATGTGGGTTCAGTACCGATAATACCGATACCTCAGCATGATTTACTATGACGGGAAACAACAACCAATAAACCAACGTTATGCATCCTATATCCAACACAATTGTACGCCTAGCGATAACAATCAAAATTCCAAGAAGTACCGCTTACTTTCGTATTGGAGTATTGAACCAATATTAGCCTTGCACCCGCATTATTGCACTGGAATCCGAGATGTTCAGTATCATCAGAGGATGTTTCTCACCCAAATGGTATATGACCTACATAATTTGGCAACCTCGGTGGGTCTCATCAACGTAATGTTCATTCTGCACGGTAGGTGCCCATTGGCTTTACGGTGGAGAGATAATGGCGGGATGGTTGGCGGCTGTATGCCCGTAGTTCCGTTATGAGCGAAGCGAATTACGGAATCAAACGTTGGAACTCGAGCGTTTTTTGCTCGAGTTCCAACATTCGCGGTAGCCCGGGACGGGCGAGAGCGTGAGGCTCACAGCTCCGGCCAACCACCCCGCCATTATCTCGGAACCGTAAAGCCGATGGGCCCCGGCAATCCCTACACTACTTCCAGGATGAGACAACATAAAGAGGACGACATCACAGCGATGCCGTCCCAGTTTCATATACACTTATGCCGGTTGTTCAACCCGGAACGTCCGCTCCGCTAAACGAATGGCGACATCGCACCGCGCTGCCACCTCCGATTCGTGCGTGACGATAATGACACATTTGTGCTGCTCGTGTGCAATCTGTTGAAAGAGGTCGATCACCTCAACCGTGTTTTGTTCATCCAAGTTACCAGTCGGTTCATCCGCCACCACCAAAGGAGCGTCACAACAAATGGTGCGCGCTATCGCTACCCGCTGCTGCTGCCCACCTGACAGTTTCTGCACGTTCTTAACCATCTGCTCATCCGTCAGCCCTAGCTTGGCTAACATCTGCCGCGCAAATTCCTTATCACCTTTGTGCTGAGCACCTGTGATGGCCATCGCCGTCATCAGGTTTTCCAGTGCGGACATGTAGTTAAATAGGTTGTATGACTGGAAGACAATCGCAACGTCATGCTGGCGGTAATTTGTTAGTCCGACTTTGCTAATGTCCTGACCGTTGAATTCAATCACTCCAGCCTTGGGCACATCCAGTCCGGAAATCAACGACAGGAACGTCGTCTTCCCCGACCCCGACTGGCCAACAATCGCGTATGACTTGCCAGCGTCAAAGCTGAGCGTGACATTCTTAAAGAGTGCGTCGTCCTCATGACCATACCAATAGCCTAATTTCTTGGTTTCTAGCATTCAATCACCTTCCTACTCAATCAAAACCTTCTTCGGCTGTAGCCGTAAGATACCGCCGGCCGCCAGCATAATGGCCACCAGAATAATCATCAACCCCATACCGAAGAGCTGTAGCAAACTCCACACTGAAACCTGCGTGGAAATTTTTGCCTGTTGCTGTTTAGCCGTTGACATCATGTTGCCTGAACGACCCGGCATCTGCCCGCCGCCTTGGCTCGGACCACCGCCACCCATCTGGCCGCCTTGACCACCAGACTGGGAAGCAACCGTCATGGAGCTGGTACTTTGCGACTCCTGGCTAATCAGTTGCTGGCCAAGCTTATCACCAACGAACTTGCCACCGACAGCAGCAATCCCGACCGCCACAATGAGTACGGCGACCATTTCAGCGAAGAACTGGGCCACAACCTTCCAGCGGCGTTCGCCGAGGGATAGCAGCACACCAATTTCATACCGCCGCTCCCGGATCATCAAAATTACAATCAACGCAAGAATGATGGTCCCGGCGATGGCAACCAACCAGACAATCTTGTTGGCAAAGCTGGTGACGCTACTCATTGACGCCTTAACCTGCTTGTAACTACTATCATCGGTACTCAGGCTAAACTTGCTGGTATTAATCAGCTTCTTGCCCGCTGCCTTCACCGCACTCACTTTGGCCGGCTTGCTGACCGTGAAGACTACAGAATCTGCGGTACCCGCATACTTGGTCCCCTTAATCTTGTTGGCAAGCTGGTAACCCGTAAAGATGGTGTTCGCCGGATCGGATTGTCCCGGACCAGCGCTGGCAGTCGAGCTGCTCTTAGCTTTATAGATACCTACGACCTTGAGCGAATAAGTCTTCTTGGTCCCCGTTGTCGCCTTCACCTTGATAGTCGAACCAACTTTGAGGTTATTTTCACTCGCCAGCTCGCTTTCAATCACGACGTTGTTTGACCCCACGTCTTTGCTCGTCAGGCCCCGACCGGACTTAATCTTGTACGTCCCGTCGCTAAAGCTACTGTTACTGCTGGTACTCGAGACCCCACTCACGGTGACGCTACTCGTACTGCTAGAGTTGCTCATCCCCGGACCACCAGAGCCGTTGGAAGTCTGGATGGTATCAAAGCCAGATGCCTTCGCGGTTGTGGACACGCTGACGGCGTAGCTCTCAACGTTGTTCAGCCGGGCAATCTTTTGGGCCGTCTTCAACGACACCGGGGTCGTTGTAATGGTCGGTCGGCCTGACGGCTTACCACTGCTACTGCTCATGCTCCGCCGCATCTTTTTAAAGGCCGCGGAACGGTTAGCGGTCAGCGTCACCGTCGCGCCGACACTATCCTTGGCGTTCTCAGTCGCGGTGTTTGCGGCGTTGCGAATCAGTAACCCCGCCATGACGAACAACATGATTGCTGAAGTCACGAGAATTAATAATAATGTTCGGCCCTTCCTCGCGATGAGGTTGAGCCACGCACGTTTGACGAAGTTCATTTTTGCATCTCCTTGCTGCGCATTTGGACAGCGGCTGCGCGCCCCTGTGCCATAGCTAAGAAGATACTGAACAAAGATGACCAAAGTATGACCGATGTCAGACTAAACGCGGCAGTTTTTCCGCCTATTTGGCGGTGGCCGCGGGCAAATATGTGCACCCACCACTTTGGGGTGCACAATTTGGGGTTGGGGATCCACCCATCTCACGTGCAAAGATAAGTGCTAAAATAATTGCAGCAATCGATATATCTCACAACCGCATACTATAGAAAGAAGGCACAATTATGTGCACAAGCATGACCTACGCGACCAGTGACGGCCAATACTGGTTGGCTCGCACAATGGACTTTGGCTTTGAACTTGGCGGTAACCCCGTTGTTATTCCGCGTAAGTACAACTTTCAGAGTGTCACCGGACGGAGCTTCACGACCAAGTTTGGTTTTGTCGGTGCCGGCGCCAAACTTCAGGATTATATCGTTGTCGATGGCGTCAACGAGCACGGGCTCAGTGCCGCCACGCTGTACTTTAGTGATGAGGCGCACTACTCGGACCAGCCTGTTAGCGGAAAGCTCAACCTGGCATCATTTGAATTGGTGAACTGGATTTTGGGTGTCAACCAAAGCACCGCCGAGGTCCGCGCGCACTTGGACCAGATTAACGTCGTCAACTTTGCGCTCCCCCTACTCAAAGCCAACGTGCCACTACACTGGATAATTGCCGACCGGGCGGGTCATTGCGGTGTACTAGAGATGCAGGCGGAAGGTATTCACTGGTACGACAACCAGATCGGCGTAATGACTAACAGCCCCGACTTTGCCTGGCACCGGCAGAATCTGGGCAACTACGTTCAGCTCGAAAACGGTGGCCAGCCTGACCGGCAATTCAATGGCTACACGGCCAAACAGATTGGGCCCGGCGCCGGTGCGTTAGGCTTACCCGGCGATTACACGTCGACCTCCCGGTTTGTCCGCGCCGCCTTCATGCGAGAATATGCTCCCGCTGTTCCTGACAAAGTGGCTATCAACACCGTCAACCACCTGCTCGAACCGTTCGACATTCCGCGCGGCGTCAAACTACAGGCCAACGGTAAGTTTGACTACACTCAGTATCGGGGTTACATGCAAATGAGTAACCCCACGTACTACTTTCAGCCATACCAAAGCAGCGATATTAGCGCCGTCCACCTCACCGAGGCGTTAATGAACAAAAGCACCGTCACTGATTTCCCGGTACCACGGGAACAACAGGTCACCGCGCTCAATTAATAAATTAACGGCCCAAAGTATCGCAATTGTGCGACGCTCTGGGCCGTTTGGGGTATTGGGATGGGTATGCAATTGCCCATCAAACATGCACGTGATACGCTTTCAGTACCAAATAAAGTCCACAACTTAAATACTGGGAGAGATATTTATGTCACGTCAAGATATGCGCCACCAACACCAACGAACTGGCTGGATTATCAGCGCCATCACTGCTGGGGTACTGTTGGCGATAACGATCATCGCGGTAATATTGGTCAACATGCGACCAGGAACACCCAACCAGGATAATCGTGTTGCCCAAAGCAGTAGTAGTGTGTTCACATCTAGCAGACAGTCAAAGGCGACTAATAACCAAGCTGGGGAAAGCACAAGTACTGCTCAAAGCGCACCGGATGCTGGCACCAAAACGGTTAGCGACCCGAGCAAGTATGATTATTTGAGTGGCATCTATGAAAATGGTGCAATCCCCACAATCAGCCTCGACTTTGGTAACCAAACATCATCTGGTGTCACGGCCTCCGGAGACGTTGCCGATTACTCATTCACCAAGGTGCTGCGACACCCAGATGGAACTTTGGTGGTCAATGTTTCCGGGTCATTTAAGTACAACGTTGACCCTAACAATAATTCCAGTAGTGAACAAACAGCCTACGTGCAACTAAGCTTTCTTATAGCTCCTCAGGGTGTTACCGTCACTAAGAACTGGCAAACGGGTAGTTCAATTACAGACAATTCCGATACGGATTCCACAAGATTTGCAATTGCTAATTCAAACGATGGCGGAAAAACGTTTAACATGTCCACCGCGTATGACAACTTTGAAAGCAATCAGAATCTGTACACATTACAGCAGTACTAAAGGTAATTGGTTATCTAAACATCATTGCTCCTTTGCAGAAAATTCATAAACAATGGTTAGAATATCCATAAATTGAGGAGAAATAGGACGGTAAGCGGATAGAAAAATGTGCCAAGCTCCCAAGACGCCCCTATCCCGCTCCAAACAAAAAGACCAACAACACTGACTTAACAGCATTCCCGGTCTTGTCCGTACCACCCCAAAGTGGTCAAAATGGAGGTGAGGAGAATCGAACTCCTGTCCATTAACCCCGCCAACACATGGCTCTACACTCATAGTCGACCTATTTAAATCTCGCGAACGTGGCGCGCCGGCCAACCAGGCTAACCCACGAACGCATACCCACTATCTCTTGCGACAAGCTCGAGTAGCACCGGCCGCCGTAACCCAATGAGTTTGAGACCCGTATCTAGCCCTTGGGTGAAGCTAGGCGGATCACGCTTAAGCTACCTAGGCAGCGAGAGCGTAAGAGTTTTCGTTTTTAGCAGTTATATTAACTGTGCCGTTGATGACGGAGCCGAGCCCTCCGGAGTGCACCACATGCGCAGATGCCAATGTCGAGACCATTACACCCCCGATATTGCTATATTATTCTATCATCTCTGGCCGCTAAAATCAAAGCGGTGCCCCCGTGACGCCGGCTCGGCTAGCCCGTAACCCAGGTAAGGGAGCCGAGACCCACACCGCCTTTGCATCATGAACAAGTGTATACTGGTAGAAGGCATAACCAACACAAATAAAACTAATTAAACTAATTAATGAGGAAGGTTTACTGCTAATGAAAATTTTGATGATCGAAGACAACCAATCCGTTTCTGAAATGATGGATATGTTTTTCCAAAAGGAAGGTTGGGAATACGTGAACGCGTACGATGGCGAGGAAGGACTCGACCAGTTCAAGTCCAATCCCGACGACTTTGACCTCATTACCCTTGACCTCAACCTACCCAAACTGGACGGCATGGCTGTGGCCAAAGAAATTCGCGCCATCAGCTCCACCGTCCCGTTGATCATGCTGACCGCCCGCGACACTGAAAGTGATCAGGTTCTGGGTCTGGATATTGGCGCGGATGATTACGTGACCAAGCCATTTTCTCCAATCACCCTCATTGCGCGGATTAAGGCACTCCACCGTCGCGCGGAAATTGGCGGGGACAGTGAAACCACCACGGACAATGGGGATTACGATGTAACCACCAACCACTTCAAGCTCAGTACCAAGACCCGTGAGGCTTACCTCAACGACGTCGAAATCGAGGGTCTGACACCCAAAGAGTTCGATTTGTTACGCACCCTGGCCAGCAATCCGAAACAAGTATTCTCCCGTGATCAGCTACTGCAGCTGGTGTGGGAATATGAATATTTCGGTGATGAACGAACCGTGGATGCCCACATCAAGAAGTTACGGCAAAAGATTGAGAAGGTCGGCCCCCAGGTCATCCAAACTGTTTGGGGGGTGGGCTACAAGTTTGATGACTCGGGTCTCGATCAATGAAATTAATCTACCAACAAATGATTGGTATGTTGACCACCATCATCGTCTCGCTGCTGGTGGTGGCTGCTCTTTTCATTCATTCCACCACCACTGCGGCCTGGGAAGACAACTTTCGCCAACTGTCCAGTTACACCAGCAATCTGGAACAGAATGCGCTACTCAATAAGTCCACCATCAACAGTGAATTTATTCAAAGTAGCGAACGGATTCTGAGCGGTCAACACGTCAACTTTGTCATCTATAACTCGAAAAATCAGATGCGCTATCCGGGCGTGGCGGGCGGTAGTATTCAGTCGAAATATTGGCAACAACTGAAATCCGGTGACAGTGTAGCCGTCAAGGCGGCAACCACCAACCCGCGCAACGGCAAGACGCAAAACATCACAATCTTCTACCGCCCCGTATTCTATTCGGGAAAACTACTCTACGTTATCGCGGCATACGAACCCGTAGAGGCCATTCAAACGACCATTAGTAAGACCAAGCGGAGTGTCCTCATCGGGTTCATTATTTCTGCTACCGTGGCCGTGATTTTGAGCTACTTTATCGCCCGGTACACTAACCGCCGGATTGACCGGTTGCGTAACGCCACGCACGAAGTTGCTCAGGGCAACTATGACGTTGAGTTGGAAACCACGGGTCGTGATGAAATTAGCGAACTCGCCAGCGACTTTAGCAACATGACCGACTCACTCAAAGCAAGCGAAAAAGAAATTGAACGCCAGGAGGATCGGCGGCGTCAGTTCATGGCCGATGCGGCTCACGAAATGCGGACCCCACTGACCACGATTAACGGCCTGCTTGAGGGGCTAGCGTACGATGCCATTCCCGAAGAATCAAAGGCCAAGAGTATTGAGTTGATGCAAAACGAAACGAAGCGCCTCATCCGGATTGTGAACGAAAACCTGGATTACGAAAAGATTCGGACTAACCAAATCATCCTGCAACGGCAGACGTTTAAAGCCAAGCGCGACATTGACAACGTCACTTTGCAGCTCCATCAGAAAGCAGAAAGTGCCGGGGATGAGCTCATTGTCGACGTACCAGAGGACCTGATGGTGTACGCCGACCACGACCGCTTCGTGCAGATTATCTTCAACATCGTGCAAAACGCCATTCAATTTACCCAGAACGGCCACGTTCGAATCACCGGTCAACGAGGCTACCAGCAGGCCGAGTTCAGCATTAGTGATGATGGTATCGGGATGAGCGCAGACCAGGTGCAAAACATCTGGGAGCGGTACTACAAAGCTGACCCGTCGCGGAAGAACACCAAGTACGGTGAATCCGGCCTCGGCTTAGCCATTGTGCACCAGCTGGTGGCGCAACATGGTGGTACTATCGACGTTCAATCAGAGTTAGGAGCCGGGACCACGTTCCATATCACCTTCCCTGATGAACAAGAAACTAATGACGCACAACCAGCGGACGCATAATGAATAATAGGCCACACCTTCTGCATGGAGGGTGTGGCCTGTTTTGTGTGGGCCTGGATAGCTGTTGGTGTCCGCGGAAACGAGACGAGCTACGCGGCGACGCATAAGCTACTAACACCTAAATGCCAAGTGCATTGCCATTTCAATTCCGGTTGAATGCTACCCCGCTCCCGTATTACTC
>NZ_BCVS01000102.1:0-8242 GCF_001591865.1 Lacticaseibacillus pantheris DSM 15945 = JCM 12539 = NBRC 106106 | reverse complement strand
ACCCCCGTAACCGTATTCATGCTAGAATAAACCTAAACGTACAGACGAAGGAGAGGCCAGTATGATTAAAATTATCGCTTCCGATATGGATGGTACCCTGCTCAATAACAAGATGCAGGTGTCCGACGCTAACGCCGCCGCCATCCGTGCAGCTCAGGAAAACGGCATCGAGTTTATGGTTGCCACCGGGCGCGGCCTGACCGAGGCTAAACCGCTCCTACAAGAACAAAAACTTCGCACCGCATACATCACGCTGAATGGTGCGCAAGTCTTTGACGAGGACGGCCGCCTGGTTGTTTCCGTTCCCCTCGACGACGACATGACCGCACTCTCCATGAAGACCCTCGATGACCGTAACCTCTACTACGAATTGGTCACCGATCACGGCATCTTTTCTAACAGCCGGGTGCGGCGGATTCAAAACGTGGCCGACCTACTGGTGAACTTGAACCCCGACACTGATTACAAAATGGCGGTGGCCCTGGCCTCAGCCCGCCTGGAAATTATGAATATTAATTACGTCGAGGACTACGGTGAAATCGTTGGTGACGAGAACGTCCACGTCATGAAGATTATTGCCTTTAACACCGCCGACCCGGTTGCTTTAAGTGAACCCAAGAAGCTCCTGTTGGCGACGGGTAAGTTGATGGTGACGAGTAGCTCACGCAATAACATCGAAATTAACAACATTAAGTCGCAAAAGGGATTGGCAGTGGCCGCCTACGCCGCAAAACGTGGTTGGACCATGGACAACGTGATGGCGGTTGGTGACAATTTTAATGATGAATCCATGATTCGTGATGCAAAGTATAGTGTCGCCATGGGTAACGCCGTCCAGCCCATCAAAAATTTGGCGTGGTTTACTACGGATTCGAATGTGCATGACGGTGTCGCCAAGGCTATCTACAAGGCCATTGAAGTCAATGCACAAGAGGCGTCAATGACAAAGTAGCACCATTGGGTCAAGTTAGGAGGCGGATACGCGTGGATTTGTACTTTGAAACCGCTCCGTTGCAAGCTGGGCGTATTGCTAGCGTGCGCGATGCGGATAACGCCACGGTGCTCGGGGTACGGCGTAGTTTTGGCACGTCCATCGGTTTTCGTGTGTTTTCGTTTCCAGAACATGACGTGATTGGTACGATTAGTGCGGAAAATGAGCAGGCGGCCCGCTTTGAACTGCGCGTTGGTGACGACGCCAATACCCTAGTTAGGGTGGCCCGCGGTGGTGGGCACCCTCTGTACTTGTTGCGCCACGGTGGCTGGCTGATTGCTGGCACTGAAAAAAGTGACTCTTATCGCGGTTTTCAGGGATTCGGCTTTGTGTTTAGCATGGGCCCCGTGATTACTAGCGGTGGCCGGACGTTGCGCGTCCAAGTATCCAAGGAAGCTGATGCGGTGACGGGTGTGTTGCTGGCCGCCGCGCTGGATCGCGTGAGGATTGTCACTAATGCCCAAAAGAAGCCGCCGTTACAATATTCCTTTGGTGGGGCCGGATAACCCCTCCAATTATGGGTTTGAAGAAATAAGGATGATGGATTTGACCAAAACGATTATTCACGACGATTGGCAGGAGGTACTTGCTCCCGTTTTTGCCAGTCCTACATATGCACAATTGCACGCTTTTTTACGTTCAGAATACGGTAGTCAAACGGTTTATCCCGATATGTACCACATTTTTCAGGCGTTTGAATGGACGCCGTTCAGTGCCACCCGTGTGGTCATCTTGGGGCAGGATCCGTACCACGAGGAACACCAAGCGGTTGGTGCCAGTTTTGCCGTGTCTCCGGGTGTACAAATACCACCTTCATTAGTGAATATTTACCAGGAACTGCAAAGTGATTTGGGCATTGCCCCCGTCCACCACGGTTATCTGAAGTCGTGGGCTGAACAGGGGGTGCTTTTGCTGAATGCGGTCCTGACCGTCCGCGCCCACCAGGCCAACTCCCACCGGGGCAAAGGCTGGGAGGATTTGACCGACGCGGCCATTAAGGCGTTGTCCGCGCGTGGCGGTGTGGTGTTCATCCTTTGGGGACGCTCGGCTCAGAATAAGCGTCCTTTCATTGATGAGGGTAAAAACGTGGTGATTGCGTCGGCACATCCGAGCCCGTTGTCGGCGTACCGGGGCTTCTTTGGCAGTAAGCCGTTCTCCCGGACCAACGCAGCGCTTGTGCAGATGGGGGAGCAGCCAATTAACTGGCAACTACCCAAACACGTGGAACGTGCCGATTAACTTAGTTGGCTTTAGTGGTTAGCCTTGTTAAAATGAAGTATCGCATAAAATAGGGGGTACCATCGTGGACTTATTCGCAACTTTGGAACAAAACGTTAAGGGGCAAGGCGTCAGCATTGTTTTCCCGGAAGGCACAGAACCACGAATTCTGGGAGCCGTGGCCCGACTACAGTCGCAAGGCATTCTGAATGCCGTTGTGCTGGGCAATCCGGATGATATTCAGCGGGTGGCTGCTGACAATGGCTTTGACATCACGGGTGTGACCATCCGGAACCCCGAAGATGACCCGGAGCATGATCAATTGGCGGCGGCATTTATGGAACGCCGTCACGGCAAGGCCACTGCTGAACAGGCCGCCGAAGCCGTACGCGATGCCACGTACTTCGGTACCATGTTGGTATACACCGGTGCCGTTGATGGGTTAGTATCCGGTACCGTACACTCCACCGCCAACACGGTACGTCCCGCCCTACAGATTATTAAGACCAAGCCCGGGGTGTCCCGGACTAGTGGTGCGTTTATTATGCAACGCGGTGATGAGCGTTACCTCTTTGCCGACACTGCGATTAACATTGACCCCAGTGCTGACGAATTGGCAGAAATCGCGGTTGAATCCGCGGGCACGGCCAAGGCGTTTGGTATTGATCCCAAAGTCGCGATGCTATCCTTCTCGACAAAGGGTTCCGCAGCGGGCGATATGGTGACCAAGGTGCAGGAGGCAACGGCCAAGGCCCAAGCGTTGGCTCCGGACGTGCCGATTGACGGTGAATTGCAGTTTGACGCTGCGTTCGTTCCGAGCGTGGGTGCGCAGAAGGCCCCGGACTCAACGGTTGCCGGGCACGCCACCGTCTTTGTTTTCCCCGAACTGCAGTCTGGCAACATTGGCTACAAGATTGCCCAGCGGCTAGGTGGCTTCCAGGCGGTTGGTCCGATTTTACAGGGACTCAACCAACCGGTGTCCGACCTTTCACGTGGTGCGTCAACTGAAGATGTATACCAAACGGCTTTGGTCACCGCCACCCAAGTATTGGCAAGCAAAAATGACTAACACGTGGACCTTTAACAATGAAGATGAGCTCCGGAGCTTTGCCGGTCAGATTGCCCCGCTGCTACAGGCGGGGGATGTTCTGTTGCTGGATGGTGACTTGGGCGCGGGCAAGACCAGCTTTACAAAGGGGCTGGGGCTAGCACTGGGTATTCACCAACCCATTAAAAGCCCAACGTTTACCATCATCCATGAGTATCCGACGGCCCGTATTCCGTTGTACCACATGGACCTCTACCGGCTGGAAGGCGGCGGCGCGGAGGACCTCGGCTTGGAGGAATACTTCGAGGGTGACGGTGTCAGCGTGGTGGAATGGCCTGACTATTTAGGCGCTAGTGCACCGTACGATTATGTAACCCTACATTTCCACAAGGACGACCATGACGATAATCGGCGCACGATTACCGCCGAGGCGGAGGGCGAGCGGGGCCACGCCCTGTTGGCTTCGATTAGCGCATTAGCACAATAACAGCATTTTAAGAGGGGTCGTGACGGTTGATTCGTCACGGCCTCTTTAATGATTGCCAAAGATTTGTCCGCAGTTGATTATCATCGCAAACCATGCCGGTTGGTGGTGCTATACTAATAACTAGTAAGTGTAGCTAGACATTTCGGGGGGGATTATTCATGGAATATTACACGTTACGTGATGGTTTAGAACTACCCAAAGTAGGTTTTGGTACTTATAAACTCAACGGTACGGACGGTGTCCGTGCCATCAGTAGCGCCATTGATCAGGGCTACCGCTTAATTGATACGGCGTATAACTATGAGAATGAGGGTACGGTGGGTGCCGCAATCCGCCAGTCATCAGTTCCGCGCTCAGAGTTGTTGGTCACGTCTAAGCTGCCTGGTCGGTACTACCACCGGCGGGACGCCATCAACACTTTGAAGGAAAGCCTGTTTCGTGCCGGCCTGGATTACTTTGATGTGTACCTGTTGCATTGGCCGAACCCAAGCAAAGACATGTACGTCGAGGCATGGCAGGCGTTGATTGACGCTCAGCAATTCGGGTTGGTGCGGTCCATTGGGGTCTGCAACTTCCTGCCGGAGTATTTAGACCGGTTGGATACGGAAACTGGCGTAATGCCGGTGATTAACCAGATCGAGCTGCACCCGCACTTTAACCAGGCCGAACAGCGCGCGTATGACGAGGCTCACGGTATCCTCACGGAGGATTGGAGTCCGCTGGGGCGCGCCAGCGACGTTCTGCACAACCCGGATATTCAGGCCATTGCGGATGCGCACGGCAAAGGTGTCGGGCAAGTCATTCTACGGTGGGGCATCCAGCTGGGGACGCTGCCGATTCCCAAGTCGCAACATGCTAGTCGACAGCGGGAGAATATTGACGTCTTCGACTTTGCATTAAGCGATGCGGAAATGGCGACGATTAATGCCCTGAGTACACCGGATGGCCGACTCAAGGATCAGGATCCAAGTAAGTACGAGGAATTTTAACTTAATTAGGGCGGTGGCAACCACGAGGTGATTGCCACCGCTGCGGCTATAGCGGAGGATTGGGTATGACAGCAAGACCACAAGATGATTTATACATGGCGGTGAACGGGCGCTGGCAGGCCCAAACGGTGATACCACCCGAAAAGTCGGTCATTGGGGCCGACAGTGACCTGGGTGACAACATTCGGGAACGTTTAGTGCAAGATTTGCGAGCAATCAATGACGGCAGTATGGCAACTGTTGATCAACCGCTGCTTGCGGCGGCGCGACTATTTGTGAAGGCTGACGACCGGCAGCAACGTAACCGTCTGGGTGTGGAGCCGATTCGGGCGCGGTTGGCAACTTTGACCCGGCTGAGTAGTTTTGACCAATGGCGGTTGGCGTTACCGACTTTGTTCCGCGAAGATTATCCGTTGCCGCTGAGCACCTTTGTAATGCCGGACTTCCACGATGCTCAGGTCAACATGTTGAACGTTAGTGGGCCGGATACCATTTTGCCCGATGCAGCCATGTACGCGGAGGAGAACGCCGACACGCAAGCGATGTTTGATGCGTGGTCTGATATGGCCCGCGGGCTCCTGCATGCGGTGGGCTTTACGGACGTGGAGGCGGATCAGTACGTTGTGGACGCCCTCGACTTTGACCGGCGGGCCGGTGCGGTGTTGCCGACAAACGAAGAGTATGCGGTTGACACCAACTGGGACCACCCGGTGGCCTGGGACGACTTTGTTGAGCAAATCAAGGCGACCGGTTTGGGCGACGCGCTCGGAGCGGTGTTGCCCGTTCAACCCAAGTTCGTCAATGCACCCACGGTCCGGTATGTGACCGTCCTCAACCAGTTGGTGAACCAGGACAACTTCGAGCAATGGCAGCACATGGCCGTGATTCAGGAGCTCATTACCAATGGGACTTACCTGAGTGATGAGATGCGGCAACTGGCCGGTGCGTACCAGCGGTTTCTTGCGGGTCAACCAGAGCCCACAGAGTGGCATAAGCACGCCTTTGCAGTGACGAACAGCGTGCTGGCGGAGCCCATCGGTATCTACTACGGGCGGACTTATTTTGGCCAGGCGGCGAAGGACGATATCACCGGGCTGGTCCGGGAGTTGATTCAACAATACGAGGTGCAGCTCCGCCACAATACGTGGTTAAGCCCAGCCACCCGCGACAAAGCCGTTGCGAAACTAGCGACCATGAACATTAAGATGGGGTATCCGGATCACGCCGCGGCGGTATACGCGCACCTGCACGTGGATCCAGAGGACGACTTGCTGACGGCAATGGTGCAACTGGTTAGCGCATCCCGTCAGTTCCGGTGGTCAACGGTTGGTCAGGCAGTTGACCGGTCAGAGTGGCAGATGCCCGGACACCTGGTTAACGCCTGCTACGATCCGTCGATGAACGACATCACCTTTCCCGCGGGTATTCTGCAGCCGCCATTTTATGCACTCGACTGGTCCCGTGCGGCTAAACTTGGCGGAACGGGTGCAACCATCGGGCACGAGATCTCACACTCCTTTGATAACAACGGGTCCATGTTTGACGCCCACGGTACGATGAATAATTGGTGGCAGGATGCGGACAAAGTAGCGTTTGACCACATTGTTGATGAGGTGGCGGCACAGTTTGATGGCCGTTTATACGAGGGTACTCAAGTTAATGGTCGGCTGACCGTGAGCGAAAATATTGCGGACAACGCCGGCATGGATGTCGCGTTGGCGGTGCTGGGCGACCAGGCTACGCCAACGGAACTACAAGAATTCTTCACGGCGTACGCCAAATCGTGGGCAACCAAGATGCGTCCAGAGCGAGCCAAAACGGTGCTCAGTCAGGATGTGCACGCCCCGGCAACGTTACGGGTCAATGTGCCCGTGATGAATTTTGACGAGTGGTACCGTGCATATGACGTGCAGCCTAGCGACGGGGAGTACCTTGAGCCGGATAAGCGCATCGTTATTTGGGATCGGTAATAGAAAAGGCTCCGCCTCTCCAACAACGCAAGCTGCGTTAGCGAGAGGCGGAGCCATTTTTGGGCGAATTTAGGCGAGTTTAATAAAGTTGGCAAGTGCTTGACTGCCAAACTGAACTTTTTCAGTCATAAGGATTCGGGCACACGCGTACGAGTCGGCCAATGCGTTGTGGTGGTTATTGAGGGTAATACCCAACGCGTCGCTGACGGTATCCAGTTTGTGGTTGGCAAGCGTGGGCAGAAAGCTACGCGAGGTGGCGACGGTATCGATGTACTGGTACTTGGGTGTGGGGATGCCGTACCGTTCCAAAGACTTACGGAGCACACTGACGTCAAACTGCGCGTTGTGCGCGGCCACTAACTGGGTGCGCGTGAAGAATTGGGCGATGTGCGGCCACAGCTCGGGAAAGGTGGGCGCGTCCGCAACCATTGCCGGCGTGATGTGGTGAATCCGAATGTTGAACGGCGAAAAGTCAGTTTCGGGGTTAATGAGATTATAGAACGAATCGACAACGCGGTCGTTGCGCACGACGACAATCGCGACCGAGCACGCAGAGGCGCGCTTACCGGTGGCGGTTTCGTAGTCCATGGCGATAAAATTCACGTTTATCCCTCCAGTAGGTTGGCCGTATCGAGCTCAACTGGGCAATGGTCGGAGCCCAAAATATCGGTATGAATTTGGGCATCCGTGATGCGGTCATCCAAATCCTTGCTAGTAACAAAGTAGTCAATCCGCCAACCGGCGTTGCGTTTACGGGCTCCGAAACGGTAACTCCACCAAGAGTAAATATCCTTTTGTTCCGGGTAAAAGTAGCGGAAGGTGTCGGTGAAACCGGCGTCGAGTTGGGCCGTGAAGTCGGTGCGCTCTTCGTCGGTAAAACCAGCGTTATGGTGGTTACTGGTGGGATTCTTCAGGTCAATGATCTGGTGGGCGACGTTGAGGTCACCGCAGTAGATGACAGGTTTCTCAGCAGCCAGCTTGCTGGTGTATTCCCGGAAGGCCACGTCAAAGCCCTGACGGAAATCCAGACGCTTAAGTTCGGTTCCGGAGTTGGGAACGTACACGGTAATCACGTAAAAGTTTGGGTACGAGAGGGTAATCACGCGGCCCTCGGTATCGTATTCGGGCACCCCGATACCGTACGTTACGTTATCAGGTTCGTGCTTGGTAAAGATGGCGGTTCCGGAATAGCCTTTGCGTTCCGCGTAGTTAAAGTATTGGTGGTAACCGGGTAGCTCAAGCTCGACTTGGCCAGCCTGCATTTTGGTTTCTTGCAGGCAGAACCAGTCTGCATCAAGTGCGGAAATTACGTCGTAAAAGTTCTTTTTGAGTACGGCACGGAGACCGTTGACGTTCCAAGAAATAAACTTCATTGTGCACCCCTTTGTGTGACAGCGTTACAGATTGAAGACATACCTTGATTTTAACCAAACTTATGTACGGTGTCCATGGTCCCTTGTTGCGGGGGGGGGCTGCTGTGGTGATGGTGGGCGGCAGCGTAGGCCGTAGTGGTGAGCTGCGGCTTTCGTGGGGTACTCC
>NZ_BCVS01000101.1:0-8431 GCF_001591865.1 Lacticaseibacillus pantheris DSM 15945 = JCM 12539 = NBRC 106106 | reverse complement strand
GTGGTTACCATGGAGCACCCCACGTAAGCCGCAGTCCCAAAGGTCACCCGCGCGTTCACACCCGTCCTAGCATACTAATTGTGCGTTTTGGTTGCGTCGACCAGTATTATCGGGTATACTATCATGCGTGTGCAAAACACAAGCTTACATTGGAGCCGGATTGCAGGATCGGTGCGCGCGAGCGTCTTCCTGTGAGTTGATGGCTTCAAGAAGTCAAACCACATTATGGAGGATTTATCATGTCAGTATTAAGCATGAAGCAGTTGCTTGAAGCTGGTGTCCACTTTGGTCACCAGACCCGTCGTTGGAACCCTAAGATGAAGCCATTCATCTTTACGGAACGTAACGGTATCTACATCATCGACCTGCAGAAGACGGTCAAGATGATTGATGACGCCTACAACTTCGTTAAGGATGTTGCCGCAGACAACGGTGTTTTCTTGTTTGTTGGTACTAAGAAGCAGGCTCAGGATTCCATCGCTGAAGAAGCAGCTCGTGCCGGCCAGTTCTTCGTTAACCACCGTTGGCTTGGTGGTACTTTGACCAACTGGACTACGATTCAGACCCGTATCCGTCGTCTGAAGAGCATCAAGAAGATGGCTGAGGATGGTACTTTCGACCGTCTGCCAAAGAAGGAAGTTGCCCTGTTGAAGAAGCAGCAGGCTAAGCTTGAGAAGTTCCTTGGCGGTATCGAAGACATGCCTCGCATCCCAGACGTAATGTTCATCGTTGACCCACGCAAGGAAAAGATTGCGGTTGCCGAAGCCCACAAGCTGAACATCCCAATCGTTGCCATGGTTGACACGAACACTGACCCAGATGACATCGACGTTATCATCCCGTCTAACGATGATGCAATCCGTGCCGTTCGCCTGATTACTTCCACGATGGCTGATGCCATTATCGAAGGTAAGCAGGGTGAAGAACAGGGCGCTGACGATGCATCCGCAGACGCAGCCACTGAAGCCGAAGCAACTGACACTGCCGAAGCTCAGGACTAATATTTAACCATTGTAATTAAATAAGCTGTCTGGGCCTGGTGCTCCGGGCAGCTTTTTTCAAATTAAGGAGGATTGCCAGCTATGGCTAAGATTACTGCAGCACAAGTGAAGGAATTGCGTGACAAGACTCAGGCCGGTATGATGGACGCCAAGAAGGCGTTGGTTGAGGCCGATGGTGACATGGACAAGGCCGTTGACGTTTTACGTGAACGTGGTCTGGTTAAGGCTGCTAAGAAGAGTGGCAACACCGCCGCTGAAGGTTTGGCTGCCGTTGCCGTTAAGGGCAACACGGCCGCAATTATCGAAGTTAACTCTGAAACTGACTACGTTGCTTCCAACGAAAAGTTTACTGACTACGTAAAGGAAGTTGCTCAGGTGATTGCTGACAACGAACCTGCCGACATGGATGCTGCTTTGAACCTGAAGATGGCTAGTGGTGACACCATTGACATGGCTGCTAAGTCATTGACGGCCGTGATTGGTGAAAACATCAAGCTTCGTCGTTTCAACATCATCAAGAAGGGTGACGACGAAGAGTTCGGTTCATACTTGCACAACGGTGCCCAGATTGCTGTTGTTGTAACTTTGAAGGGTGCTGATGCAGATACTGCGCGCGACGTTGCGATGCACGTAGCTGCCATTAACCCTAAGTACCTGACTCGCGATGACGTTCCTGCTGACGAATTGCAGCACGAAACTGACGTCTTCACTGAAGAGACCAAGAACGAAGGCAAGCCAGAAAAGATCGTTCCACGGATCGTTGAGGGTCGTGTCAACAAGTGGTTGTCCGAAATCTCATTGGTTGACCAGGAATTCGTGAAGGATTCCGATCAGACCGTGGGCAAGTTTGTTGCCTCCAAGGGTGGTACTGTCGAAGCCTTTACCCGCTACGAAGTTGGTGAAGGTATCGAAAAGAAGGCCAATGACTTCGCCGAAGAAGTTATGGGTCAGATCAAGGACTAGCAATAGTCGGCAAGGCCGCGGCATCTGCTGCGGCTTTTTGTGTGGCGTTTGCCCGCGAGCAGGCCAAGGCCGACGCCAACTTTGCACGGATAGATGAACCGGCAAAAGCCGGTTTTGGGAGTGGGAATCACTAGGACGGACCGCCGCGACTATGGTAAACTAGTGGGTAGCAAACATAGAGGAGTAATATTCATGGTTAAGTACAAGCGTATTGTGTTGAAAATTAGTGGTGAGGCCTTGGCCGGGGATGCTGGCTTCGGTATTCAGCCACCAGTCATTGGCAAAATTGCCAAGGAAATCAAAGCGGTTCACGATTTAGGCGTTCAGGTAGCCATCGTTTGTGGTGGTGGTAACATGTGGCGCGGTGAAGCTGGTGCCGCGATGGGCATTGAGCGGGCACAGGCTGATTACATCGGCATGCTCGGCACGGTCATGAACGGCCTGGCTTTGCAAGATGCACTTGAACAGATTGACGTACCAACACGCGTACAAACCTCCATTGAAATGCGGCAGATTGCTGAACCTTACATTCGCCGGAAGGCCGTGCGTCATCTGGAAAAGGGCCGCGTAGTGATTTTCTCTGCTGGTACCGGTAACCCGTACTTCAGCACGGATACTACCGCGGCTTTGCGGGCGGCAGAGATTAATGCTGACGTTATCCTGATGGGGAAGAACGGTGTGGACGGTGTCTACTCCGCTGACCCGGCCAAGGACGACAGCGCCGTTAAGTTCGACCACCTCACGCACATGGACATTATTGCGAAGGGGTTGAACGTGATGGACACGACGGCCAGCTCGCTATCCATGGATAATGACATCCCGTTGGTTGTGTTTAATATGAATGAACCAGGTAACATTGAGCGCGTGGTCAAAGGCGAAGATGTCGGGACCACGATTGAAGGAGGAGAAGAATAATGGCTAACGCAGCGATTAATGATGCCAAGGACCGGATGGATAAATCCCTGAAGGCTTTGGAACGCGACTTGGGCTCAATTCGGGCCGGCCGCGCGAATGCTAGCCTGTTGACTGGCATCAATGTGGACTATTACGGGGCGCCAACACCGCTGAACCAGATGTCCGCCATCACGATTCCTGAACCCCGGGTACTGCAGGTGAGCCCGTACGATGAGTCCAGTTTGAAGGACATCGAGACGGCCCTGCTGAAGTCCGATTTGGGGATTAACCCACAAAACGATGGTTCCGTGATTCGGTTAGTGATTCCGCAATTAACGACGGAAACCCGTCAGGAACTGGCCAAAGAGGTCGGCAAGCATGCTGAACAGGGCAAAGTTGCCATTCGTAACGTGCGTCGTGAGGCCATGGACCACCTGAAGAAGCAGGAAAAAGACGGTGAAATTAGTGAAGATGAACTCCGCCGTTTTGAAAAGGACGTTCAGAAGGTGACGGATGACGCCACTAAGGCTGCCGACGACATGGCTGCCGCTAAGGAAAAGGAAATCACCGAGGGTTAATTGCCGCCGACTTGACGGGCAATGCGAACGTGAATTAGCCGGTGGTTATCGTGGATTTCGCGTCAGGAATAACCATCTAGATGACCCTAAAGTGCCATTGGTGCCTTTAGGGTCATCGTGTTTTTAGTAATGATTGTGACGCGGCGCGGTTTAAGGTTGGTGTTCGCCGGCGACTTTGCTAGAATTAAACCTGAAAAATAAATTGGAGGCGTTCTTTTGTTTAAAGCCAAAGACGCGGCGGTGACCGCACTGGATCCGGACCGGATCCCGCGGCATGTCGCCATTATTATGGATGGTAACGGGCGCTGGGCACAAAAGCGGCACTTGCCACGCATAGCCGGTCACAAGCAGGGTATGGAAAACGTGCGGACCATTACGCGCGCCGCGAGTGATTTGGGCGTAAAGGTGCTGACGCTGTATGCTTTTTCAACCGAAAACTGGGGCCGTCCGCAAAAAGAGGTGTCTTACCTCATGAGTCTGCCGGTCACTTTTTTCAATAAATTTGTTCCTGAGCTGATTGAGCAAAACGTCCGTGTCATGGTGATGGGAAACGTCGATCAGCTGCCTGAATCCACCAGGACGGCCACGCTCAACGCGGTTAAAGATACGGCGGATAATACCGGCATGGTGCTCAACTTTGCGTTGAACTATGGTGGTCGGGACGAGTTGGTGCAAGCAACGCGCGCCATTGCTACTGCTGCTGCAGCGGGTGAACTAGACCCATCCGCTATTGACATGGACACCATCAGTGGGCAGCTCATGACGGCTCCATTAGGTGAGCTGGCGGATCCCGACTTGCTGATTCGTACCAGTGGTGAGGAACGGATTTCCAACTTCCTCCTTTGGCAGCTGGCGTATTCCGAAATGGTCTTCACTGACCAGTTGTGGCCGGACTTTGCCCCCGCTGACCTTGAATCAGCCATTCGGGATTTTCAGAGCCGCAACCGGCGATTTGGTAAAGTTAAGTAGAAGAAGGAGCTTTTCATACAATGAAGCAACGTGTAATTACGGCGGTTGTCGCTCTAATCATTTTTATTCCCATCCTGATTGTTGGTGGCCCGTGGGTAGACCTTGCTGCCGCCGTTCTGGCGCTGGTAGGTATTAGCGAAATATTCATCATGCGCAAGAAGATCATTGTTTCGGTGGAGGCCCTGGTGGCCGCTCTCGGCACACTGGCAGTAGTGTTACCCGACCAGTACCTCAAGTGGATTCTCCAAACGGGGTTAAGTCGGATTGATTTACTGGGGATTTTCATGATGGTGCTGCTGCTCCTAACGGTTACCAGCAAGAATAAAACCAACTTCGATAACGTGAGCGTTACGATGCTGGGCATTCTCTACGTGGGGACTGGTTTCCACTACTTTGATATGGCCCGTAACCAGGGGAGTTTAGCCCTGCTGATGTTTGGGATGTTGATTGTGTGGTTGACCGATTCCGGTGCGTACATCTTTGGTCGGGCATTTGGTAAGCACAAGTTGTGGCCAGCAATCAGCCCGAACAAAACCTGGGAGGGTTCAATCGGTGGCGTGGTTATCGCGATGATCTTCGCCGCTATTTACGGCCAGTTCTTCGATTTTGGCTACAGCCTGCCAGTATTGATTCTCATTGCGCTGTTCCTATCCATCTGGGGTCAGTTGGGCGACCTAGTCGAGTCGGCGCTCAAGCGTTATTATGGCGTCAAGGATTCGGGCAAAATTTTGCCGGGGCACGGCGGTATTCTCGATCGTTTTGACAGTATGCTGTTTGTCCTACCAATGCTACACTGGCTCGGCTTCGTTTAACGTAGAGCTGGTGTCGGCCATTCCCGAGGAGGGGTTTCATGCTGGCGACAATTATTTGGTTCATTATTATTTTCGGTACCATCGTAATCGTGCACGAGTTCGGCCACTTCTTCTTTGCGAAGCGCTCCGGCGTGTTAGTGCGTGAATTTTCTGTGGGGATGGGGCCGAAACTACTAAGCACCCACCATAATCACACCACGTACACCCTACGTTTGCTACCGCTCGGTGGTTACGTCCGTATGGCTGGATGGCAGGATGAAGAGGCTGACATCAAACCGGGCACGCAGGTCACGGTTACTATCGGTGACGACGGCCAGGTGGTTCGTATCAATACTAGCGACCGGCTGACGCTAACGGGGGGAATTCCGCTGGTGGTGGACAAAGTTGACCTGGTGAACGCGCTGACCATTTCCGGTTACGTTAACGGGGATGAAGAGGACGCGCGGACATTCACGGTTGCGCACGACGCCACGATTATTGAAGAGGACGGGGTTGAAGTCCAAATTGCACCCGAGGACGTACAGTTCCAGAGTGCACCGCTTTGGCAACGGATCCTCATCAACTTTGCCGGCCCCCTGAACAACTTTCTGTTAGCGGTTGTCACTTTCTTTGTGCTTGCATTGGCCTTTGGGGGGACGCCGTCGAATAGCAACGTCATTGGCGGTGTTGAAAGCAACTCGGGCGCGGCCGTTGCGGGTCTGAAGTCGAACGATAAAATTGTGCGGATTGGTCAGCACGAAGTAGCCAGTTTTAGCGATATCGCGACGGCCATTAAGGGCGACAAGGACCAGACCGTCGCCGTGACCGTTCGCCGCGGGGATACGACCAATCGGTTGCGGGTACACGTTAAGAAGGGTGTGCTCGGTGTATATAGTTCGCGGGACACTGGGGTAGTGAACGCCGTTAAGTACGGATTTACCCAGCCGTGGGCCATTACCCAGCAGATTTTCAAGGCGTTACGATCACTAGTTTTTGGCGGCTTTTCACTGAATAAACTAGCTGGTCCGGTCGGCATCTACACCATGACGAGTCAGGTATCGCACGAGGGCATCTACACAATCCTCTACTTTATGGCGTCGCTCTCCATCAACCTAGGTATCATGAACCTACTACCGATTCCAATGCTGGACGGGGGTAAGATTCTGTTTAACCTAATTGAACTTGTCCGGGGCAAAGCCGTGAAGCGCGAGCATGAGGCCATGGTCACCTTAGTGTTTGCCGGTCTACTGATTGCGCTGATGGTGGCCGTTACCATCAACGATATATTACGAATTTTTTAGTTACCATAGGCGGGCGCAACTTTGCGTCCCTACATAGATTTTGAGGAGGAACCACTTAATGAAACAGAGTCGGATGTTTATTCCTACTACCAAAGAAGTCCCGGCCAACGCCGAGGCCAAGTCACACCAGTTGATGCTCCGTGCGGGGTATATCAACCAGGTGGCTGCCGGGGTGTACGCCTACCTGCCGTTGGCACAACGCGTTCTGGACAAAATTGAGGCCATCATTGACCACGAAATGGAGCGGATTGAGGCGGTCAAGATGACCCAGCCGCACCTGCTACCATCCGAACTGTGGGAGGAATCGGGCCGTTTGTCAACTTACGGGCCTAACCTCTACCAACTATCTGACCGGCATGAACGGGGGATGATTCTTGGACCAACCCACGAAGAAACCTTTACCGCCATGGTCCGGAACCAGCTGACCAGTTACAAGCGGATGCCACTGGTACTCTACCAAATTCAGACTAAGTTTCGCGATGAAGACCGCCCACGTTACGGCTTGTTGCGTGGCCGTGAGTTTGTGATGCAGGATGCCTACTCGTTCACGAGTAACGAGCAGGACCTGGACACCGTTTACCACGACATGGAACGGGCGTACATCAACGTCTTCAATGCTTTGGGCTTAAACTACCGCGTTATCATCGGTGATGGTGGTGCGATGGGTGGTCAGGATTCCAAGGAATTTTCCGCCATTGCCCCAATTGGTGAGGACACGATTGTGTACTCGGACGGCTCCACTTACGCTGCTAACCTTGAAATGGCCACGTCCATGACGGTACCAACTGTTAGTCATGAGGAACAGAGCGAGCTGGGTCTGGTTGATACCGGCGACGCTAAGACGGTCGACGAGGTTGCGGCAAAGCTGGGCGTAAACGCTGACCAGATTATCAAGGCCGTGTTGTTCATTGCTGACGAAGAACCCGTTTTGGCCATTGTGCGGGGCAACTATGAAATCAACGACGTTAAGCTCAAGAACCTGTTGGGGGCCGACTTCCTGGAGATGGCGACAGCTGAACAGGTCGAACAGTACATGCACGCCGAACCTGGTAACGTCGGACCCCTGAACGTCGATGAGACGGTGCGGGTCATTCAGGATCAAAGTGTGAGCGAGATGGTCAACGCCTTTGCTGGTGCTAACCAGCCGGGCCAGCACTACCAGAACGTTAATCCCGGGCGTGACTTTGAAGCCACACAGGTCGCCGACATTCGCTTTGTGACTGCTGGTGAAATGTCGCCAGATGGCCAGGGAGTACTGCAGTTTACCCGCGGTATTGAGATTGGTCACATCTTCAAGCTGGGTACGCGTTACAGCGAGTCGATGGGTGCCAACTTCCTGGACGAGAACGGTCGTAATAAACCAATCATCATGGGTTCGTACGGTATTGGGGTTTCCCGCCTATTGTCCGCCATCGTGGAGCAGCATTCCGACGACCAGGGCATTGTGTGGCCGCAAAACATTGCGCCATTCGATGTACACGTGCTGCCAATGAACGTGAAGCAGGCGGCTCAGGTGCAGTTGGCCGAGGACGTGACCAAGCAACTCGAGGACGCAGGCTACAGTGTGCTGATGGATGACCGCAAGGAGCGTCCGGGCGTTAAGTTTGCGGATGCGGACCTGATTGGCTTGCCGGTGCGGGTGACCGTGGGTAAGAAAGCTGATGACGGAATCGTCGAAGTGAAGCTGCGTGCGCACGGGGACGCCATTGAGGTGAAACAAGAAGAGCTCGTGAACTCGATTGCCATCTTGCTGAAGGGTGAAGACGAAAGTAACGACTAGAGTGTACAAATAAGCTAGCGGGGTACCGGTCACAGCATCGGTGCTCCGCTATTTGTTTGGGTGGTGGTTCTCGCCAGTGGGGGTGCTGTGGGGGACTGCGACTTGGTGGACCGCTGCGGTGGCTGGTCGTACTGGTGTGGTGGTTCCGGTTGAA
>NZ_BCVS01000100.1:0-8895 GCF_001591865.1 Lacticaseibacillus pantheris DSM 15945 = JCM 12539 = NBRC 106106 | reverse complement strand
AAATGTAAGAACCCGAAGAGCCCCTTTTTCTTTTGCGGGGCATCGGCGTTTGTCGTGGCGGTTAAGTGTAAGGAAATATCGTCCCGATTAACCGCGTGGTCGCTCACTACGAGTAAACCGGGAGCGTCGTCTGCCGTTTGCGCGGTGGCGTCGTTCACCATCGTTAGTGGCATGTCGATATCACCCAATAGTTTCATGACGGGGCCAGTAACCGTGACGTCGAGTTTCCCGTTAATGAGCGCGTGATGGTCTTCCCCAACCAGTGGTGGTAACTGCGTGCGTAGTGCGGGCAAAGTCGTGGCCTGAGCCATATTGCTGTTGTCAACCCGTAAAAGCACACGTTCCCGCAATGAGCCCAGATAGTGTCGCCGTTCATCCGGATTAGTTTGGCGCGGGCCGTACATCGCGTTGTTTAGGTGGTCCTGCATTTGGTCATCAGACATGGTGGGCGCCTCCAAGCAAAATTATTTACTTTGATTATAACATCATCGCTGCGGTTCACTCCGCGACTTTGACCAACACGTCCCAAGTCCATTGGTCCTGAGTGGCGAGTACACGCAAACGGCCGAACAGCAGTAGCAGCCAGCCAAAGGCCACGGTAAACGCCTGAATTTCGAACGAGGTGAGGGAGGGGTAGCCGAATAAACGGAACCCAAAGTTGAGAATTACCAGGGCAGTAGCCACCATGTATGACAAAAACAGGAAGTCTTTGGATACACCGGGTAGTAACCAGCGAATGCCGATAATTAGGGCCGCTAGTAGAATAATCAGCATTCCGGCCGCCTGGTCGTGCAGGACGTGGAAGGCCGCGTTATTGGGGAATAACCCGATACACGCAACATCGAGTGCAACCAGCGACAGCATCCCACGCATGATGTTAATCCGGCGGTTGCCAGGATAACGGGCGCTAATGGCGACGAAGAGCGTGTCGACCAATGCAATCATCAGCAGTGCCGCAATGATCAGCGTGAAGTTGAACTGCCACGCATTATTGGCCAAGTTGGTACCCAGAAAGCTGAGGTTGTGCTGCCACCACCGCCGATGGTTGTTCGAAGCCATTGCAATCACCACGCCCGTAATGATGACGACGGTCAGGAGGGTGCTGAGGGTACCTGCGTCTACGTTGCGAGCGGCCTGTGACATCAGGTAGTTGGTGATCAGCGTCATAATGAAGAAAATAATGGCCGCCGTCACCAGGTCAAAGGTAGCTCCAGGAAATAACTGGCCGAGAACCCAGAATCCACCAACCAAAGCCAAAGCCAACATAATGGTGAATGAGGCAATGATAACGGGGAGGTTGCGCCAGTAGATATGCGGTACCTCGTGGCGGTTGCGCGCGGTGATGAGGTTGCCGGTGAACAGCATCATCCCCGCAACTAACGCGCAACCGATCACCATACTGGCTAGTGAAACGTCGCCAGATAACGCAACTGTGCCCATTTTTTGACTAATCCAATACAGGTATACGCCCACCGTGAGAATAACGGTCACAATTAGCGGCCACCGCAGACCAAGACGTTCACCGCGGTCACCGGTGGCCGGGCGCAGAATCAAACGGTCGTTTTTGACCGCGACGCGCATTGGCGTGTCGTTGTTGACGCCAAGTTGGTTGGCGACGGATGACGGTAACGTAATGGTTATTGGTTGTTTGTTGCTGGACATAGCGCACTCCCTCTTAAAACTAGATGATTTAATCATAACAAACTACGATAACAAAGGGTACGGTCCGACAGTTAGGTGCGAATGCTGTACTGCACACAAAAGGGGACTGCACCCGGTAGAGTGCGGCCCCCAATATTGCGTTGTGCGGTTAGTAAAATGATGGTTTACTGCCATCAGTGTGCGGTTGGTTTACACCAACGGAGTGGCGGACTTCCTTGGCGGGGTCGTTAATCAGGTTGACGACGTAATCCGCAATGCTCTTACGCGATACCTCGGTGCCCTTGAACGGTTCGCCCTTCTGCGTAGTTTCGTAATCGACAACGTCCCGGTTTGACAGCCATGCCGGACGGATGATGGTGTAGTTGAGGTCGGATGCTTCGATGACCTGCGCCGCTGCGGCGTAGTGCTCCAAGTAGCCGCCGTCCAACATCTGGTGGTTCCACCGACCAAATGAGCCGGGGACTTCGTCGTAGATGCCCAAAGTCGAAATCCAGATTAGGCGCTTGATGCCAGCGTTATTCATCGCGGTCACCACGGCGCGGGCCTGGTCCTCAATACGGGCGTTGCCCAAGTTGGCGTACACCACGTCGATGCCCTGCATGGCCGTGGTGAGTTGCTGTGCATCAGTAGCGTCACCATCAATCACCGTTTCTCTGCTGGCGTCGACGTGCTTAATGCGTTGCGCGTTCCGGAGAAAAAGGGTGAGGTGGTGGTTAGTTTCCTGTAACAGTTGCGTCCGGGCAAGACTGGCAATTTGCCCGTGTGCACCTAAAATCAATACGTTACTCATAAATGTTACCCCCTAATAGTGATATGACTCTTACCGACACGTTTATAGTAGCACTGACAAAAAGTCAGCGTAACGGACACACAAACCCCTGTGTCCGGTGGTATGATGGTAGCGACAAAGAGGGGATGTTCACGTGAACGTGACGCAACAGGAGATTTGCACGGCGACCAAGCGGGTGGTGGTTAGTCAGCCGTTTAATCAGGTTAACGTATCCGTTATTATGGCGACGGCTGGTCTCCGACGCCAAACCTTTTACGACTTTTTCCGGGATAAATACGACGTGTTGGGCTTTATTTACCGTGAGGAAATTGACCATGCGGCCGCGTATTGCCGTCATTATGAATATTGGCCGCAGACGCTGACCAGTATCCTGCGCTACTTTGACGACAATCGGGCCTTCTACCAGCGGGTGCTATCGCTGGACGTGCAGAATGCGCCGGCAGACGTGATTCGGCGGCATATTAGCACCATGATTGCTGACGTGCTGACCGATATGGGCCGGACGGAGCACATCAGCGTGGCGGATACCTACGTTAAGTTTCTGCAATCGATTCTCAGCGAGGCGCTGATTACGGCGTTGCAAGACTGGATTTTGTCCCGTAATCCGGCTAGTCTCCGGGATGAAAATGAGTGGTTGTACCATTACTTGCAGGATGGGTTCAACGGCTTGGTGGAACGCCAGCGGGTTGAGGCGTAAATAATAGGAGGAGTGGGCCACAATGCGGTTGGTTCCCGAGCACTAACGTAATAATGCCGATATTCCTGAACTTAGGAATATCGGCATTATTGTGCTTGGCACAGGGAGCTGCATTGTGGTCCACGTTTGTAGGCCGGCTGCTCACCATAACTTCGATCGGTCAGAAGCCGGACGGCGTCGATGTGCGTCGGTTTTAATTGTGGGCGAACTTATTTTACGGTTGTGGCAAAGTGGTGCGCGAAATCGTGAATAATCGTGTCCATTTGATCCGTGTGCACCAGTTGTTTAGCCCAATCTGCCGGCACGGTTGCGTCGGGGTGGGCCGCGGAAAACAGGCAGGTCGCAATTTGTGCAATCGTGTCGGTGTCCTCACCGAGGTTGGCGGCTTTAATAATGAGTTCATCGAGACTTTCAGCGTTCAGGTTCAGCCAGATCGCGGCTTCGAGCGTGTCCACCACGTAGCCAATTGAGCGAATCATGGTCACGGGTGTTTGCGCAAAGTCGCGCTCCCAGATACGGTCAAAGTAGTTGTATTCATCCCGGTCAAAGCGGCACCGTTCCATCATCCGGTGCGCCGTCGCCAGGCCGTCAGTGAGACTGTGTCCGCGCAGTAACGCCCGGAGAAGTTCAACGTAGATGGTGCTGGCAATGACGCTGCGTGGGTGTCCGTGAGTGGTCGTGGTGTATGCTTGCTCATCGTGCAGCCTAACGTCAACACTTGGTTCGTTGACCAGGGCAAAGGCGAGTGGGGCCAGCCGCATGAGCGCACCATTGCCGTTGGCGTACTCGCTCCGGTCGCCACTTTGCTCCGCCGGCGTGCCCTTGATAAACGCCATAATGGCGCGGCTGGTGCCGGCCCCGACATCAAAGGTGGTACCGGAGGGAGTATATTCACCCTCTTGCAAGTACGCCACAAAGCGCTGCATCATAGTTGTGGGTGAGCCGTGATGGGTCAGGTTCTCGGCGAGGACTAGCGTGAGCGAGCTGTCGTCGGACCAACTGCCCACCGGTTGGTCGTACGTGCCGTGGCCAGTCATGCCATCAACATGATAGGTATCCCGCACGCGAAACTCGACGGGCACTCCGAATGCATCGGCGACCATGGCGTTGATGAAGAAATGCTGAATTTGGTTCTCGGTAATGTCTGACACGAGCTAACTTCCCCCTCTGATGTGTGCACGTACATCTAAACGTGGCGGTAAACCGTTGGCGTTATGTTGTGTGGTTGTAATCCGGCAAACTAGCACACTTTGTGGCCTTATTATCGCGCTGATAGGGTGTATGGGCAAGACCGCACGTGTTATTTGTGGTGAATAAATCTTCGGAGTATGGTGCCGGTGGTCAAGATATTTTTAGCGGAACGGTTGTAATGTTTACCGTAAAGGGTGGTAATAGTGTACGATTATGCCTAATGGATTAATCAATTTATAGACAAGTGTGGGGACTTGACCGGATGGCATTGATAGGAACAGTAACTTTTTGCCTGGTTTTTTATATGGCCGGCTTAATTAGTGTGCTCGACGCGTTGGAGGATGTTTTCCCCCGTTTTTACGCGCGAATGACCACTAGGACCGTTGCGCCGGAATTGCCCGTTACGGTGTCTGCGGTGGCCATCATTGGGTGTCTGCGGTGGCTCACACCACTCAACGAGATTGATACGTGGATTGGCGACGCCGCCCTGTTCGGAACCTTGCTGTATAACAGCACGCGATTACAAAGTCGCCAGATGTACGCCGTCATTCTTGTCGTCACTGGCGCTTTGAACTGGACGTTGTGGGGGACATCGTTATTGACGCTCATTCCGTTGGTGGTCCTGTTGGTCGTGAATTATTTCAACGGGTGGTTTAATGAACGTGCTTGGCGGTTCGTCCTCATGACCGTGGTTGTTGGTGGGGTGACCTGGACCACGGCAACCCTGGTGAACCAATGGGATACGCAGGACGCAGCCATCGTGGGTGCTATTGTCGTGTTCACGATGTTGGTAGCTCATTGGTACGGCCACGTGGTCGTTGACCGCCAGGAGCAGGGCCGTCAGTTACGCTACAGTAGCAACCATGACGAGTTGACCGGTATTCGCAGTTTGCACCTGTTCCGGAAGGACTACCAGACGTACCAGGGAATGATGCGTAACGATCCGACTGCGCGTCTGACCCTGGTGATGATTGACATTGACCATTTTAAGCAGATTAACGATACGTATGGCCACCTGACGGGTAACGAGGTCCTGATCTCCTTTGCCCGCGACATTGAGGCGTACCTCGCGGCGATGCCATACTTCTGCGGTGTATATCGCACTGGTGGGGAAGAATTTAGTGTCTTCCTGTATGAACTGACTGATGAGGAGGCCAAAGTTGCTGTGGAAGCGTACGTACGCAGGTTACGCGACCTCGTGGTGATGCGGTCCCATCCCGAACGCCGGATCACGCTCTCCGTGGGAATGGCGCGCGTTCCCGGCATGGACGAACCGTTACGGCAGGCCATTGCCAGGACCGACGCCAAGTTGTACGAGGCGAAGCAGGGTGGCCGTGACCGCATCGTGCAGTAATATGGAGAGACAAAAAGGTGAACCACCAGACCGCGCGGGTCATGGTGGTTCACCTTTTTGGGGCTGTCGGACGTGATAATTGTCCCAGCAAATTACTTGTTAGTGGCCCCCGTGTATTCAAACATACTGTTGGGTTCGTAGGTCATGCCCTTCACCGAGGTTTTGGTCAGGTGAGCGGTTCCCCATTGGTACAGGGGGATTGAGCCCATGTCCTTCGTAATCAGGCGGTTGGCGGCCATCAGGTCCCGCCAGCGTTTGCTGCTATTGGTGGCGTCCTTACCCGCGGCGTCGCTAATGTACTGGTCGTACTGCGCGTTGCTCCAAGCACCGCTGAAGTCCTGGGTGCTCGTCGTGTACCGGTTCAGGAAGTTGGAAGCGTCCGGGTAGTCGGCTCCCCACAGGGACATGAGCATGCCGTATTCGTGGGCGCGGCCCAGTTCGAGCCAGTTCTTTTGGGGTACCGACTTAATCGTCACGTTCACTTTGAGGTTGCCGGTGGCGAGTTTAGCAAAGGCGGACTGGAGGTACGTCGCGGTGTTCTTGTCCGCAGTACTGTCCGAGGTTACCAAGGTGAAGTTCAGACTGGTGGTACCAGTGGCAGCCATACCGTCCTTGAAGAGTTGCCGTGCTTGCTTGAGGTCGTACGCGGTGTACTGTCCGTAACCACCTTTGATTGCTTCCTTACCAAAGTCAGCGTTGGTTTGTTCATTGTACATCATGTTGGTGGGCACCATGGAGCGTGCGGGCGTGGAGCCGTCGCCCAGTACTTGCTTGATGAATGCGGAGCGGTTGATGGCTAAGGATAGCGCACGCCGGATCTGGACGTTGCCAAAGGCGGGTACCACGTCCTTATTCATCGACAGGTAAGTTAGCCAGGATTGCTTAACGACGTTGTAACCAGGATCGTTTTTGGATTGTTGGGCATCATCGCCGGTGACCGTTACGTCGTCCAACTTACCGCTGGAGTACAGGTTCATCGCTGTGGATGCGTCCTTCACCACTTGGTATTTGAGTTTTTGGACGTGGTACTGACTGGCGTTCCAGTAGCGGGGATTCTTAGTTTCCGTCCAGGAATTATTAGCCCCGTTCCAGTTTTTGAGAATGTACGGTCCGTTAAAGGTCAGCTTGGTAGCGCTGGTGGCGTACTTACTGCCGTATTTTTCGACCACCGATTTTTCCACCGGGTCAAAGGTTTGGAGGCAAATCATGCTTTCAAAGTAGGGCATTGGCTTCTCCAGTGTGACCTGGAAGGTATGTTTGTCGATGGCCTTCACGCCCAATGAACTGGCCTTTGCCTTACCGGTTAGGATGGCGTCTGCGTTTTTAATACCGCTCAGTATGTACGCGTATGGCGACTTGGTGGCCGGATTCGCCACGCGTTGCCAGGCGTAAACGAAGTCCTCCGCGGTGACCGTTTTGCCGTCTGACCAGCGAATATTCTTACGGAGATGGAAGGTGTATGTTTTCTGATCCTTTGATACGGTGGCCCGTTTAGCGGCCATGTCTGGAGTCAGCTTGTTGTTCTTATAGCGGTAGAGCCCGGCCATGGTGTCCGACATGGCCTGTGAAGACACACCATCGCTAAACTTGGCGGTATCCATCGTCGCAATTACGTCCGCCGACATGCGGGCGATGGTTTGGGGTTTTCCACCCGAAGATGATTGCTTACCACACGCGGCGAGCAGCATTACCGCGGATAGTGCCATTAATGACCAGTATTTTTTTTGCATAGCGGATTCTCCCTCAAAAATTAAATTATTGTAATGCCAATCTAATATAAAAATCGTAATTTTTCAACCTTTAGTTTGCCGACGTTGATTGTCTGCGGCTTAGCCTAAACGATGGCATGGCGTTTAAGGATGATGTTTCGATCATTAAGGACGTGGCCAACTTCGCCGTTCATCATCTGGGGCGTCAGTAGCCGGTACTTTCGTTTGCGTCAGAATTAGTATAAACTGAAATAAATTAGATTGCGGGGTGAAAAGATGAGAATTACCAAGATTGAAAGCTTCAAGCAGGCCGTGACGCTACACCATCCGTTTAAAATTGCTTTTGCTACCATTGATGAACTGCAAACCATTATCGTTAAGGTGACCACCGATACGGGCTGGGTAGGGTATGGCGAAGCGAGTCCCTTTGAGCCGGTGACGGGGGAAAGCATTGAGACCGAGATGGTCATGCTGACGACCTTTGCGGAGCAGCTGGTGGGGATGGATCCCCGGTTAATTGAGCAAATACATAGCGCACTTGATGCGACGACGGTCGGACACACGGCGGCCAAGGCCGGTATTGATATTGCCTGTTACGATATCCTGGGGCAGGCAGCTGGACTTCCTTTGTACCAATTGTTGGGTGGGAACAGCAACCAAATCGTGAGCGACTTCACGATTGGTATCGATGACCCAGCCGCGATGGCAGAGGAGGCCCAGGCCCGGGTAGCCGCGGGCTTTACCGAGTTGAAGGTCAAAGTTGGTGGGGACGACCAGCAGGATCTGGCAGCGGTGCGTGCGATTCGTGCTGCCGTTGGACCAACGGTGGACATTCGGATTGATGCCAACCAGGCGTGGACGCCGAAGCAGGCCAAGCGGATGATGCGTGCGTTTGGTGACGACGTTTCCGCCGTCGAGCAGCCGCTGCCGGCAGCGCAGACGCACCAGTTGCCGCTAGTGCGGGAACTGGTCGACCAACCGGTTATGGTCGATGAGAGTGTGCACGATGCTCATGATGCTTTTCACGTGCTGGCAACGGGCGGGGCGGATATCGTCAACATTAAGTTGCAAAAGGCTTCCGGACTGTGGGGCGCCAGTCAAATTAACGCGGTTGCCGAAGCTGCCGGCATTCCGGTCATGTTGGGATGCATGGTGGAAACCCGGATTGGCATCACCGCGGCCGTCCACTTTGTCGCGGCGCACCGTAACGCGCAGTACGCCGACTTGGACGCCTTCATGGACTTTGCCGAACCCGAATGGCTCAGCGGTGGGTTCACTCAGGAGGGCGGCGTGTACACGCTGACGGATGCGCCTGGGTTGGGCATTCAATGTGACTTATAGTCGTTAATGTTCCGTTTTCTTCCAATGTGCACAGGGGGGCGGTTCTGACCGGTGGAGGTGCTGTGGGGTACTGCGACTTGGTGGACCGCTCCACGGTGACCGCTGCGGTGGCTGGCCGTACTGGTGTGGTGGTTCCGGTTGAGCGGCTGGT
>NZ_BCVS01000099.1:0-8939 GCF_001591865.1 Lacticaseibacillus pantheris DSM 15945 = JCM 12539 = NBRC 106106 | reverse complement strand
GGAGCACTCCACACGCCGCAGCTCACCGGTCCAACCGACGCGGCCGGGCGCCACACTGCGTCCAGCGTTCGACCTATTGACACGGACAACACTTGCTGATAATATTAAACACAGTTGCATTTCGGTTACGAAGCAGAAGGCTAAGCGCGATCTATTGTCCGCGCGATGCCGTAGAGAAAGTCAAAAGGGGTAACGTTAAACTTACCGCTTTTGGTTTTTTTTTGCCTGAAACGTCGTAACCGGAGCAGTTGTAATCTGAACTTAATAAATTTTACGTTCTTTTTACAATGGATTGCCGCCAACAAATTAGAGGGGTGAACAACTTGGCAGAGCAGCACTTAGGACACAATGTGAACTACGGTAAGCACCGTACGCGCCGGTCATACTCCCGAATTAAGGAAGTTTTGGACCTGCCAAACCTGATTGAAATTCAGTCGAATTCCTATCAGTGGTTCCTAGATGAAGGCCTGAAGGAAATGTTCGACGATATTATGCCGATCACTGACTTCCAGGGCAACCTGAGTCTGGAATACGTGGATTACCAGTTGCTAGAACCAAAGTACACGGTGGAGGAAGCCCGTCAGCACGACGCCAACTACTCCGCGCCGTTGCACGTAACGCTACGTTTGACGAACCACGAAACTGGTGAAATCAAGTCTCAAGACGTCTTCTTTGGTGATTTCCCGTTGATGACTGAGCAAGGGACCTTCATCATTAACGGTGCTGAGCGAGTTATCGTTTCGCAGTTGGTACGTTCCCCTGGGGTGTACTTCAACTCTGAAATTGACAAAAACAGCCGGACAACTTGGGGTACAACCGTTATTCCAAACCGTGGTGCATGGTTGGAATACGAAACTGACGCCAAGGATATCGCCTACGTCCGGATTGACCGGACGCGGAAGATTCCGCTGACTGAACTGGTGCGCGCACTTGGCTTTGGCTCCGATCAGGACATCATCGACATGTTCGGGGACAGCGATTCGTTGATGCTGACCCTGGAGAAGGATGTGCACAAGAACACGGATGACTCCCGGACTGACGAAGCCCTGAAGGACATCTACGAGCGTTTACGCCCAGGTGAACCAAAGACGGCTGATTCCAGTCGTTCCTTGCTGTACGCACGCTTCTTTGACCCAAAGCGCTACGACATGGCGCGTGTGGGCCGTTACAAGGTCAACAAGAAACTCTCCCTGAAGTCCCGCCTGTTGGGCCAGACGCTGGCAGAAACGCTGGCCGACCCTGATACTGGTGAAGTAATCGCCAAGAAGGGTGACCGCGTTAACCACAAGATGATGGATACGCTGGGTGAATACCTGGACCGCGAAGACTTCAAGACCATCACGTACCAGCCAAACGAAGATGGGGTGCTCCAAGAACCCGTTACTTTGCAGGTAGTGAAGGTGTACTCCCAGGTCACACCAGACAAAGAAGTCAACGTGATTGGTAATGGTCACATTGACGAGATGCTGAAGCACCTGACGCCAGCTGACATCTTGGCTTCCATGAACTACTTCTTGCTGTTGCAAGAGGGTATTGGTTCCACTGATGACATTGACCACTTGGGTAACCGTCGGATTCGTTCGGTCGGCGAGCTTCTGCAGAACCAGTTCCGGATTGGCCTTTCCCGGATGGAACGTGTCGTACGTGAACGGATGTCCATTCAGGACAGTTCGACCGTCACACCACAACAGCTGATTAACATTCGGCCAGTGGTTGCTTCCATTAAGGAATTCTTTGGGTCATCCCAGCTGTCACAATTCATGGACCAGACTAACCCACTGGGCGAATTGACGCACAAGCGTCGTTTGTCCGCCTTGGGACCTGGTGGTTTGACTCGTGACCGTGCTGGTTATGAAGTTCGAGACGTGCACTACACCCACTATGGTCGTATGTGTCCAATCGAAACTCCAGAAGGTCCTAACATCGGTTTGATCAACAGTCTGGCCAGTTACGCCGTGGTCAACCGGTATGGCTTCATTGAAACCCCATACCGTCGTGTTGACTGGACGTCACACAAGGTTACCGACAAGATCGATTACCTGACTGCTGACGAAGAAGATAACTTTGTTGTTGCCCAAGCCAACTCCGTGTTGAACGAAGATGGTACTTTCCGTGACGCGACCGTTTTGGCCCGGCACAAGGATGACAACATTGAAGTCGGCCCAGACAAGGTCGACTACATGGACGTTTCGCCAAAGCAGGTAGTTGCCGTTGCCACGGCCTGCATTCCTTTCTTGGAAAACGACGACTCCAACCGTGCCCTGATGGGTGCCAACATGCAGCGTCAGGCCGTGCCGCTGGTTCGGCCACACGCACCGTTGGTTGCTACGGGGATGGAATACAAAGCTGCGCACGATTCCGGTACGGCTTTGCTAGCTAAGCACCCAGGTCGCGTTGAATACGTTGACGCCAAGGTGATTAAGATTCGCCGTCAGGACGACACCCAGGACGTTTACCGTCTGATGAAGTTCCGTCGCAGTAACGCCAACAAGAACTACAACCAGATTCCAATCGTGCGCTTGGGCGACCAAGTGGATGCGGGTGAAATCATCGCCGATGGTCCCGCAATGGATCAGGGCGAGTTGGCTCTGGGTCAGAACCCAATCATCGCCTTCATGACGTGGAACATGTACAACTACGAAGACGCCATCGTTATGTCGGAGCGGCTCGTTAAGGAAGACATTTACACGTCCATCCATATCGAGGAATACGAATCAGAATCCCGTGACACCAAGCTGGGACCTGAGGAAGTAACGCGCGAAATCCCGAACGTCGGTGATGACGCGTTGAAGGACCTGGACGAAGACGGTATCGTGCGTGTTGGTGCCGAGGTTAAGGATGGTGACATCCTGGTCGGTAAAGTTACGCCTAAGGGTGTGACGGAACTGTCCGCCGAGGAACGTCTGCTGCACGCCATCTTTGGTGAAAAGGCGCGTGAAGTTCGTGATACCTCCCTCCGTGTTCCTCATGGTGGTGGCGGTATTGTGCAGGACGTTAAGATCTTCACCCGTGAAGATGGCGACGAACTGTCTCCGGGTGTGAACATGATGGTTCGTGTTTACATCACGCAGAAACGTAAGATTCAGGTTGGTGACAAGATGGCCGGCCGTCATGGTAACAAGGGTACCGTGTCCATCGTCGTTCCTGAAGAGGACATGCCGTACTTGCCAGACGGTACGCCAGTTGACATCTGCCTGTCGCCAATGGGTGTGCCATCCCGTATGAATATCGGGCAAGTACTCGAATTGCACTTGGGGATGGCCGCACGTAAGTTGGGCATCCACGTGGCAACGCCAGTCTTTGATGGTGCCACCGAAGACGACATGTGGGCAACCGTCAAGGAAGCCGGCATGGCTAGTGATGGTAAGAGCGTATTGTACGATGGCCGCACCGGTGAACCGTTCGAAACGCGGGTTGCCGTTGGGGTGATGTACTACATGAAGCTCTCCCACATGGTTGACGACAAGATTCACGCCCGTTCCATTGGACCTTACTCCTTGGTTACGCAGCAGCCACTGGGTGGTAAAGCTCAGTTTGGTGGCCAGCGTTTCGGGGAAATGGAAGTTTGGGCCCTCGAAGCTTACGGTGCTGCTTACACCCTGCAGGAAATTCTGACGTACAAGTCAGATGACGTTGTGGGTCGTGTGAAGACGTACGAAGCCATCGTGAAGGGTGAACCAATTCCACATCCAGGTGTGCCTGAAAGTTTCCGGGTGCTGGTGAAGGAATTGCAGTCACTGGGTCTGGACATGAAGGTGCTCGACACCCAGAAGAACGAAATTGAACTGCGGGACCTCGATGATGACGAGGACGAAGGCGGCTCTGCCGATGCTTTGGCCAAGTTCGCGGCCCAGCAGGAAGAAAAGAAGGCAGCGGAGGCGGAAGCCAAGGCTGCACAGCAAAACGATAACGAATAGGAGGGTACCCTGTGATTGACGTCAACAAGTTTGACAGCATGCAAGTTAACCTGGCATCGCCAGATAAGATTCGCAGCTGGTCGTATGGGGAAGTAAAGAAGCCCGAAACCATCAACTACCGTACGTTGAAGCCAGAGCGTGATGGTCTGTTCGACGAACGTATCTTTGGCCCCACGAAGGACTGGACCTGTGCCTGTGGTAAGTACAAAGGTATTCGGTACAAGGGCATCGTCTGTGACCGTTGTGGTGTGGAAGTAACCCGCGCCAATGTACGTCGCGAGCGGATGGGCCACATTGAGTTGGCTGCACCCGTATCACACATCTGGTACTTCAAGGGCATCCCTAGCCGGATGGGCTTGGTGCTGGACATGTCCCCACGGTCCCTCGAAGAAGTTATCTACTTTGCTTCCTACGTCGTGATCGACCCAATGGACACGCCGCTGGTACAAAAGCAGCTGCTGACCGAAAACGAATTCCGTGAAAAGTACGAGGAGTACAACGGTAAGTTTGTGGCCAAGATGGGTGCTGAGGGTGTTAAGGAACTGCTCGAGCAGGTTGACCTGCAAAAGGAAGTTGCTAACCTCAAAGAAAACCTGAAGTCTGCTACCGGACAGAAGCGTACCCGTGCTATCCGCCGGTTGGATATCCTGGATGCGTTCCTGGAATCCGGCAACAAGCCGGAGTGGATGGTTATGGACACGATTCCGGTTATCCCACCGGACTTGCGGCCCATGGTGCAGTTGGAAGGTGGCCGGTTCGCCACTTCCGACCTGAACGATTTGTACCGTCGTGTCATTAACCGTAACAACCGTCTCAAGCGGTTGCTGGACCTGAAGGCACCAAACATCATCGTGCAGAACGAAAAGCGGATGTTGCAGGAAGCCGTGGACGCGTTGATTGATAACGGTCGTCGTGGCCGTCCGGTGACTGGTCCTGGTAACCGTCCGTTGAAGAGTTTGTCTCACCTGCTCAAAGGTAAGCAGGGCCGGTTCCGTCAGAACCTGCTCGGCAAGCGTGTTGACTACTCTGGCCGTTCCGTTATTGACGTTGGCCCAACGCTGAAGTTCTACCAGTGTGGGTTGCCACGTGAAATGGCCTTGGAGCTCTTCAAGCCGTTCGTCATGCGTGAACTGGTTAAGCGTGAATTGGCTAGCAACATCAAGAATGCCCGCCGGAAGATTGACCGTCAGGATGAGGACATCTGGGATGTGCTCGCCGACGTCATCAAGGAACGTCCGGTTCTGCTGAACCGTGCCCCTACTTTGCACCGTTTGGGTATTCAGGCGTTCGAACCCGTTCTGGTTGACGGTAAGGCTATGCGTTTGCACCCAATCGTGTGTGAAGCCTACAACGCCGACTTTGATGGTGACCAAATGGCTATCCACGTGCCGCTGTCTGATGAAGCTCAGGCCGAAGCACGTATGCTGATGCTGGCTGCACACCACATCCTGGCACCTAAGGACGGTAAGCCAATCGTTACGCCTTCTCAAGATATCGTTTTGGGTAACTACTTCCTGACGATTGAAGAGAAGGGTATGGTTGGCGAAGGCATGATCTTCAAGGACCCTGCCGAAGTAATCATGGCGCACGAAGCCGGCGACGTTACTTTGCACACCCGCATCGGTCTGTCAGCTGAAGGCCTGCCAAACAAGCCGTTCAGCGACAACCAGCGTGGCAAGATTATGGTGACGAGTGTTGGTAAGGTGATCTTTAACGAGATTATGCCCGAAGACCTGCCATTCCTGAACGAACCAACGCGTGACAACATCGTTAACGGTGTTCCAGATCAGTACTTCCTGGCTGAAGGTCAGGACATTAACGAGTACTTGGACGACGCAGAGCCAATTAGTCCGTTCAAGAAGGGCTTCTTGTCCGACATCATTGCGGAAGTCTTCAAGACTTACAAGGTGCAGCGGACTAGTGACTTGCTGGATGACATGAAGACCCTTGGTTACACGCAGGCCACTAAGTCTGGGTTGACCGTTGGGGTTGCCGACGTGCCGCATTTGCCTGAAAAGGCCGACATTGTTGAGGCTGCCCACAAGCAGGTTGACATGGTTTCCAAGCAGTTCCGTCGTGGTTTGATCACTGACGATGAACGTCACGAACGCGTTATTTCCATCTGGAACGACGCTAAGGACCAAGTTCAGCAGAAGCTGATTGAACACTTTGACCAGAAGAACCCAATCTCCATGATGAGTGATTCCGGTGCCCGTGGTAACATCTCTAACTTTACGCAGCTTGCCGGTATGCGTGGTCTGATGGCCGCCCCTAACGGTGGGATGATGGAAGTGCCAGTTATCTCGAACTTCCGTGAAGGCCTGTCCGTCATGGAAATGTTCATGAGTACTCATGGTGCCCGTAAAGGTATGACTGATACCGCCCTGAAGACTGCCGATTCTGGTTACCTGACCCGTCGTCTGGTCGATGTTGCCCAGGACGTGATTGTTCGTGAAGAAGACTGTGGCACTGACCGCGGTCTGGTTGTCCGGGCTATCACTGAAGGTAACGAAATGATCGAACCGCTGTACGACCGTCTGGTTGGTCGTTACAACATGAAGACCATTCGCGACCCACAGACTGGCGAAATCCTCGTGCCACGGATGACGTTGATGGACGAAGATCTCGCCCAGAAGGTTGTCGACGCTGGTGTTGAGGAAGTTACAATTCGTTCCGTCTTCTGCTGCAACACCCGTCATGGTGTCTGCCAGAAGTGCTACGGTCGTAACTTGGCTACCGGTGAAGAAGTTGAAGTTGGTGAAGCCGTTGGTACCGTTGCCGCTCAGTCGATCGGTGAACCAGGTACGCAGCTGACCATGCGTAACTTCCATACTGGTGGTGTTGCCGGTGGTGAAGATATCACCCAAGGGCTGCCTCGTGTTCAGGAAATCTTTGAAGCACGTAACCCTAAAGGTCTTGCGGTTATCACCGAGGTTACTGGTGAGATTACTGCGATTGACGAGAACCCGGCAGAGCACACCCGTGAGATCACGGTACAGGGCACGACCGATACACGGACGTACAATGTACCTTACGCATCTAGCGTGGCGGTTGCTGAGGGTGATCACGTTGAACGTGGTGACCGTCTGACTGGTGGTTCGATTGACCCTAAGGAACTGATCAAGGTCAGTGACGTAATGGGTACGGAAAACTACCTGCTCAGTGAAGTTCAGAAGGTTTACCGTATGCAAGGGGTTGAAATCGGGGACAAGCACGTTGAAGTAATGGTGCGGCAAATGCTGCGCAAGATTCGCGTGCTGGACCCTGGTGACACCGACATTTTGCCGGGTACCTTGCTGGATATCGGCGACTTCAAGGACCAGAACAAGGACACCATCGTTAGTGGTGGTATTCCAGCAACTGGTCGTGCCGTCCTGTTGGGGATTACGAAGGCTTCCCTGGAGACGAACAGCTTCCTGTCCGCCGCATCATTCCAGGAAACTACGCGTGTTCTGACCGATGCATCCATTCGCGGGAAGAACGACCCACTGGTTGGTTTGAAGGAAAATGTTATCATCGGGAAGATTATTCCTGCTGGTACTGGGATGGCCACGTACCGTCACGAGGAACCAAAGACGGTCGGGACCGTTTCCGACAATGTCTACTCAATCTCCGACATCGAACAGCAGATGAAGCAGTCCGATGCGCAGGATGAAGACACAGATAAGTAAGGACGTGGCTGATAGCCGCGTTACCGAATAAGCACAAAGGGGCTGACCGCGATAGTTGCGGTCAGCCCCTTTGCTGTACATATAAACGATTAACTGTTGCTATTCGACGGCGAGCAGACGGACGTCGCTCACCCCGGTCAGTGATTTGAGCGCGGCGGTGAGGTCGTCTAGAGTCCCGGTTAGACTGGAGACGTCAAAGGAAATGGTCACACTGGCCCATTCGTGGATGGGGATGTTTTGGTTGATGGTGAGGATGTTGGCCTCTGCGTGCGAGAGGGCGGCCAGTACCTCGGACAGCACGCCGCGCGAATGGTGTAGCATTAGCGAAATGACGGCCTTCCGGGTTGCGGGCTGCGAGTCGGCAGCGTAGACCAGATCCTTGTACTTGTAGTATGTACCACGACTAATACCGACCTGCTTGACGGCTTCACTGACCTGCTTCACGCTGCCGTTTTCTAACAGTGTGCGGGCGGCGATAACTTTTTCGATGACGTCGGGTAGCATGGAGCTATCGACGATGTAATATTTTTCCATAAGGGTGCTTCCCTTCCGTGTCGCTATGAATTCACTCCGCGCGGTGGTTTGCCCCACTGAGTATCAGTATAATTAATCTTAATATGTTTACCCAAGCAAGACAAGTGTATATGCACCAATTACAGGTAGTGTGAGGTGTAGGAGCGGCAGTCCCGCGATGACGGCGTTCCCAACGAACAGCGCGGGGACGAAGGGGATGCGGCGTGTACGGGAGCATAGGCAATGGCAACAGCCAAGCATGCAGGCGAGAAGTAGGCCCCACAATGTAGGCAGTAGGCCTAAGGTGGCAGCTAATGCCCCAATGACGAGCACGTCGGCGCTACCCATGCCGCGGGTACACCAGGCAAAGGCGCCGGTGACCACCATGACGGCGATTGCAACGGCCAGTAGGTGCCAGTCCCGGATGGCACCGTACAGGCAGATGATGGTGCACCAGATTTCGAGCGGGGCGGCGGGGATGCTCATGGTGCGGTAGTCGAGTATCGCAAAGTAGGCTAGGGGGATGAAACACAGTATGGTTTGGGTAGTGGCAAGCCAGGTCATGGGAGTACCTCCAGATAGATTGTCTATAGGTATATTTCGCAGTTGCATGTCCGTTGACTAGGCGTGGGTGGGCGGCAGCGTCGGTTGGACCGGCGAGCTGCGTCTTAGTGGGGTACTGCATGGTAATCCATTGCTAGGGCGAAGGCTGAGTGGTTACGAACCCGCGGGCGGGGGTTGGGGTTACGGCTTACGTGCCCTGCACCGTAGGTTGCTACGGTGGTGGTTGGCGGTAGCGTCGGTCGGACCGGTGAGCTGCGGCTTGGTGGGGTACTGC